>JAAZPT010000191.1 GCA_012797085.1 Christensenellaceae bacterium
GCTGTGCTGACAATTTTGCCCATATTAATAGTTTATATTGCATCACAAAAATATGTGGACAAGGGCATATCTGTTGGTGGCTTGAAATAGTTAACAAGCATGCCAAGGCATGTTTGAAATATAAGGAGGAAAAGAATATGAAAAAATTTATTGCTCTACTTTTAACCTTAGTAATGATGATATCCATAACAGCTGTTTATGCTGAGGATACAACAATTACTTATGCCTGCTTCTCAGCATCAGGCGCGCAGGAAGAAACACTAAAAAAGATGATAGAGGTTTTTGAAAGCAAAAACCCGGGAATCAAGGTTGATGTACAACTAACAGGCTATAATGACTACTTTACAAAGCTTGCTACACAAATTGGCGGCGGTAATCCACCTGATGTTTTTGAAGTAAACATGGAAAACTTTCTTGCCTACATGCTTAGAGATGCTTGTGCTGACCTAAGTGAACTTGGCATAAATACAGCTAATTACTCTGAAGGAACATTAGAGGCTGTTAAAAATGATGGTAAACTTTATGCTGTGCCTATGAGCTTTTCAACTTGCTTATTAATTTATAATAAAGACTTGTTTGATAAAGAGGGCGTAGCTTATCCCACAGATGAATGGACCTGGGACGATATGCAAGCCGCAGCTGAAAAAATTACTGATAAAGATAATGATATATGGGGCGTTTTTCAACCGATATCATATCACGAGTTGTATAAATCCGTTGGAACAAATGGCGGCAGCTTGCTAAATGACGACTTTACCGAGTTCACGGTAAACTCTCCTGAAAACGTTGAAGTGCTTGATAAAATGCTAAAAAGAGTTCGTGGTGAAAACAGAGTTCAACCCACACAAGAGGATATGGCAGGTAGAGGAGATTGGGATTTGTTTACAGAAGGCAAACTGGCAATGATTATTACAGGTATTTGGGCATTCCCAACATTTACAGAAAAATGCTCTTTCCCTTGGGATGTTGTAGTTGAGCCGGGCAATACACAAAAAAGCACATTCTTTTTTGCAAATGTAAACAGCATTTCTTCAGCATCACAAAATAAAGAGGCTGCTGCTAAGTTTATTGATGCTATGGGATCCGATCCTGATATTGTTAAATTAAGGTTGGATGCAAGTTGGGAACTTCCTACAATTGCAGATCAAAGCCAGCTTACACAATACTTGGAAATTTCACCTCCGGATAATAGAAAGGCAGTTTTTGACAGCATGAATTATGCTGCAGCTCCGCCGGCATTGCTTGAACAAGGTGCAGTTAGTGAAATTATTGCTAATGTACTAAGCACCCTTGAAACAAATGAGCTTACAGCACAAGAAGCTCTTGATGAAATTCAGGCACAACTTGTAGATGCAGATTTACTAAAATAAATAACTAAAATCAAGCCCTTCACAATAAATAAAATGTGAAGGGCTTATTTTATTGCTCTTATGTTATAATATTTTAACAAGCATTTGGAGGATATATGGTAAAGCTGTTTAAAAATTTGTTAAAAACATATTCCATATTGTTATTTATAGCAATTGTTGCAGGTATATTTGTGTCGGCTTTTAAACTCAAGGCTAATATTGCTTTATATATTGCTGCAACCCTTTTTATTTTAATTATGCTTGGTATTTCAAAGCTTATAAAAAACAATATCAGCTTAATAATAGTAAGTCTTTTTGCTTTGCTTGTAATGCTTTATATTATTTTCACAATAAAGAATGTACAAATATCGGATTTTGAGCTTTTTTATAATGCTGGCTTGGATATTAAATATGGCAGACGGGATTATTTAGCTTTTGACAAGTTCTTTTTTTGGCCCTTTCAAGTGGGTTATTCAAGTTATATAGCTTTGCTTTTAAACATTTGGGAAAACGAAATGATTATTAAATTATCCAATGTTTTTTGGGCTATGTTTGCAAGCTTCAGTATTTACGGACTAACTTTAGAAACAACTAAAAACTTTAAAATGGCCAATTTGGCTTTTGTAATACATTTGTTTTTTCCGGCACGTTTAGTAATGCTGCCGGTTATAACAAATCAGTTTTTGGCCAGTGCTTTAATATACTTTGCCTTATATCTTTGGTTAAAATTAGATACTAACAATTTTTTAAATATATTGCTTATAGCCTTTATATTAGCCCTCGCAAATGCAGCAAGGAGCATAGCCATTGTTAGCTTAGGGGCAATATGCCTTTTCGGTTTATTGAATGCTATCAAGCTTAAAAGCTACAATCAGGAAATTTCAAAAATCCTAAAACTATGCTTGTGTTATGTTATTATTTTTACTTGTATATCATCAAGTTTTGCATGGACGGGTTTAAGTCCTAGGGGCTTAAAAAATGATGCCCTGCTTTGGAAGTTTGCCACAGGTACAAACTACGAATACAATGGAGCATATAACCCTGCTTTATACCAAAAAATATATGGCGATGAAGGAATGACGGAAGAGGAAAGAGAGTACCTAACAAAACAAGCCATAAAGGATAACTTATCTCAAACTGATAAAATGCTTGTTTTGCCCTATAAAAAAATAGAGAGCCATTTTTTAGGTGTGCAACCAACGGAGTATACATTTAATAACATAAAAAACAATACAATAAACCTGTTCGGTAAAAATTATAATACTTCGCAATTAATTGCAAACTATGTTTTGTTTGAAAGAATATTTTTCTTTATAATTTTAATTTTTACAATGATAACTTTAGTTAGTTTTAATAAATGCATTACCGATAAAATGTGGATATTTATAATAGTTTTTGCAGAATATACATTTATACATTTAATAATTGAAATGCAATCAAGGTATATGTTTTTCCTGTTCGGTTTTATGGCAGTGTTTGCAGCTGTGTTTATTATAAATTTGGAGAGTACTTTAAAAACCAAATTAAAAAGGATGCAATAAGCATCCTTTTTTAATATCTGTTGTCAAATATTCTTGTTGATTTCTTTTCGCTTCTTGGCAGTTCGCCTATACCAACAATTTTTACTATTACACTTATGCCGATTTTGTTTTTAAATCCTTGGTTAATTTCCCTTTCAAGGCTTGTAATATCTACATCTTTTTTAGCCTCAACAAATAGGGTACAAATATCCTTGCCATAAAGGTGATCAAGCATAAACTGGTACTCGCTGGAAGCGTCCGGTATCTGTGATATCATTTCGTCAATTTGGCTTGGGAATATATTTACACCCTTTACCTTAACCATATCATCAGTTCTGCCAAGTATTGTATCTATTAAGGGATAATTCAGGCCGCAACTACAAGGTTTTGCAATTTTTCTTGTTAAGTCGTGGGTTCTATAACGTATTAAGGGAGCCCCTTCCTTTGCAAGCGTAGTTATTACCAGCTCGCCTGTTTCGCCATCGGGCAGCACTTCACCGGTTTTAGGGTTAATTATTTCTATGTAAATATAGTCGGTCCACATATGTATGCCCTCTTGTTTAGCACAACTTACACCAATACCCGGGCCATATACTTCAGTTAGGCCATAAATATCGTATAGCTCAACACCAAGCTCATTTGCTATACGTTTTCTCATTTTTTCGCCCCAACGTTCACTGCCTATAAGCCCTTTTGTTAGCTTAAGCTCATCGCGTATACCGCGTTTTTCAATTTCTTCGGCTAATAATAATGCATAGGATGATGTGGCACAAAGCACCGTTGAGCCTAAGTCTTTCATCATTTTTAATTGCTTATCCGTGTTGCCCGGGCCCATAGGTATTGCCATGGCACCAAGCTTCTCCGCTCCGGCTTGAAAACCTATTCCTGCAGTCCATAAGCCGTAGCCGGGTGTTATATGTATCCTATCCTTGCTTGTTACACCTATAACTTCATAACAGCGGGCAAACATTTCAGCCCAGTCATCAACATCTTTTTGAGTATAGGGTATTATTACCGGTGTGCCTGTTGTGCCGGATGAAGAGTGTATTCTTACAATCTTATCCTCATCCACTGCTTGTAAGCCTAAGGGATAGGCATTCCTTAAATCCGCCTTTTCTGTAAAGGGTAATGCTAAAAAGTCTTCAAAGCTTTCAAGCTTTTCAACATCCTTAAACTTTTGAGAGTAAAAACCATTACCGGCTTTAAGCTTATAAAATTGTTCTTGAATTATTTTAAATTGATTATCTTCCATATTATTGTCCAACTTTCTTAATTGTTTATAACCATATCAATGGCTTTAATATTTAAATCTACAAACTTTGGTTTTACGATGTTTTTTACAGCATTTTTTAAGCTGTCAACACTATAATTTATTAATTTATATTTTATGGCATAGGCCACCAATGCAACATTTCTAATTTTGCTGTTATTAAGTTCCTTTGCAATTTTGTCCGTATTAACACTAATAATTTTAAAACCTTTGTTATCTAAATAATTAAAATAGTCCTTAAAAAGCATATCCTTTGTATTATCAAGGCTGAAGGGTTTAATTATTTTTTCATTTATTAAAAACTTTGTATTTTCATTGCAATAGGGTAAGGTCCTTATGGCTTCTATCACTTCAAAGGCTATTACTAAATCTGCTTTACCCTTTGGCATAAGAGGGCTGCATACACCTTTATTTATGCGTATATGGCTTACAACGCTTCCGCCTTTTTGTGCCATGCCTATTGTTTCAGCGGTGTCAATGTCATCACCATTTAACATGGCCATTTGGGCAATAAGTTTACTTGCTAAAACTGTGCCTTGCCCACCAACGCCTACACATAGTATATTCATCACTTACACCTCCCTTTGATTTATGGCTTTTACAGGGCAAAGACCCTTACACAAACCACAACCGTTACACATATCCTCATCAATTACAACTTTATCGTTTTTAAAAGCTATGGCAGGGCAACCTATTTCCCTTATACATTTGTTACATTTTATACACTTCTCGTTAATATAATAAGGAGCTTTTGCCTTACTTAGAAAAACACAGGGAGCTTTAAAAATTATTGCTTTAACCCCTTGTTTCGCAGAAATTTCCTTTACGGCTTCAATGGCTTTATCCTGCTCAAATGGGCTTAAAGTAATAACTTCATCCAAGCCTACAGCTTCTAAAACCTTAGGTATAGATATTGCTTTTGCTACATCACCGCTCAATGTAAAGGGTATTCCCGGGTGGGGTTGATTGCCTGTCATTGCTGTGGTTGAATTATCAAGCACTATTATTGTAATATTAGCCTTGTTATAAACTGCATTTACAATACCTGTTAATCCGGAAGCAAAAAATGTAGAGTCACCTATAAAGGAAAAACATATTGCACTCTCGTCAACTTTGTTTATACCTTGGGCAAGGGTAATATCTGCACCCATGCAAAGGCAGGTATCAACCATGTTTAATGGCATGGCATTACCCAATGTATAGCAACCTATATCCCCGTTAAATATGGCATTTTTACCCTTCATTGCCTGTTTTACGGCATAGAAGCTTGCCCTATGGGGGCAACCGCTACATAGGCTTGGTGGACGAACCGGCAAGGGTATATCTATACTCAAACCGTTACTTGTTTCAGCTATATTAAGGAATTTTGCAATGTTTTCCGGAGTGTTTTCTCCGGCTAAGCTGTTTGTTTTGTCAAGCTTACCGTGTATTTTTACATTTAAATTATATTTGCCGGCAATTATTAATAATTCTCGCTCAATATAAGGATCCAGCTCTTCAAAAATAAAAACCTCGCTTACATTGCTTAAAAATTCAATGGCCAACTTTTCAGGAAAGGGGTAAGGTGTGCCTATTTTTAATAAATTATAAGCGTTGCTGCCGTTGAGTGCTTCATTTACATAGGCATAACTTATACCGTTTGTGGCGATGCCGATTTTTTGATTATTATTTATATGTTTATTAAAGGAACTTTTGCTAAACTCATCACTTAAGCTAAAGCGAAGTTCTTCCAAAGCGATATGGTTTAAGTAGGATGCTTTTGGGAATATCACCCAACGGGCAGTATCCTTAACAAAAGTACCTTTTTTGATTGTATTGTTATAATCAAATACATCAAAGCTTTTATAAGCATGGCAAACCCTTGTTGTAGGGCGCAATATTACGGGCCTTTTTATTTTTTCTGATAACTCAAAGGCAAATATTGTCATATGGTATGCTTCTTCAGGGCTTGAGGGATCAAGTACGGGAAGCTTGCTATAGGCTCCAAATGTGCGAGTATCCTGCTCTGTTTGTGAAGATATGGGGCCGGGGTCATCGGCAACAACTATGCACATGCCACCTTCTACTCCTACATAGGCAAGGCTCATCAGCGGATCACTTGCAACATTTAACCCAACCTGCTTCATTGTTACAATTGTTCTTGCACCGCAATAAGAGGCACCGGCTGCAATTTCCAGGGCTGCCTTTTCGTTTGTACTCCACTCCACATACAAACCATTAGGTTTGTTATTAGCTATTGCCTCCATAATCTCGGTTGATGGAGTACCGGGATAACCGCTTGCCAAGGCTATGCCGGAATGTATGGCGGCTAAGGCTATGGCTTCGTTGCCAAGTAAAAATCTTTTTTCCATTAATTCACATCCTTTTTAAAATAAAAAAACACCCATCAACATAGGACAGTGTTGCTGCGGTGCCACCTAAATTCATTATAAATAATGCTCTTTATCGTATACTACATATACGTTTGCTGTATCGGGCAAACCCGTTCATTATAGAATACCTCATAGGCCCATTCAATGCTTTAAAGCCGCTTTCTTGCATCAACCGAAAGCTTTCTAAAGGTTTTTTAGCATTTACTATTTCTAATCATCGGCTATATTTATAGGGTAATATTAACACAAAAACCAAACTCAATCAAACAAAAAAATAAAAAAAGCCTTGTTTTAAACAAGGCTTTTTTTTATTTATTTAATATTTGCATAAACTCATCACCGGTGATGGTTTCCTTTTCAAGTAGATAATTGGATAGTTCGTGCAATTTATCGATGTTTTCCTCAAGGGATTTTTTTGCATTTTCATGGGATGTTTTTATTATGTTCAACACTTCTTCATCGATAAGCTTGCTTGTTTCGGAGGAGCATGTTAATGTGCTGTCGCCACCAAGGTAACGGTTTTGAGAAGTTTCTAATGCCATCATGTTAAATCTTTCGCTCATACCGTATTTTGTAACCATTTGTCTTGATATTTGTGTAGCTCTTTCTATATCGTTTGAGGCTCCCGTTGTAATTTGGTTGAATACTACTTCTTCAGCGGCTCTACCTCCACATAAAACCTCTATCTTCTGTAAAAGTTTTTCCTTTGTTAACAAGTAAGTATCGGCTTCTTCAACCTGCATTGTATAACCTAATGCACCGGAAGTTCTTGGAATTATTGTGATTTTTTGTACAGGGGCAGCATTTTTTTGCTTTGCAGCAACCAATGCGTGGCCAATTTCATGATAGGCAACAATACGTTTTTCTTCATCACTCAGTATGGCGTTCTTCTTTTGTTGTCCGGCTATAACAGTTTCAATTGATTCTTCAAGATCATGGGTTGAAACGGTATCACGATTCATCCTTACAGCACGCAAGGCTGCCTCGTTTACTATATTTGCAACCTCCGCTCCGGATACGCCGGCAGTCATCCTTGCAATAAGATGGTGGTCTATATTACCATCGGTTTTTACGCCTCTTAAATGAACCTTTAGTATATCTATTCTACCTTGTAAATCCGGTAATTCCATTCTAACTTGCCTGTCAAACCTACCGGGACGTAATAATGCGGGGTCTAATATTTCCGGCCTGTTTGTAGCTGCAAGTATTATAACACCTTTATTGCTTTCAAAACCGTCCATCTCGGTTAGCAATTGGTTTAATGTTTGCTCGCGCTCATCGTTTGATGTCATTGAGCCATCACGCTTTTTACCTATTGTATCAATCTCGTCTATAAACACTATACAAGGAGCATGTTTTGAGGCTTGGTCAAATAACTCTCTAACCTTTGCGGCACCACGGCCAACAAACATTTCTACGAATTCACTGCCTGATATTGCAAAAAACGGAACATCGGCTTCACCGGCAACAGCCTTTGCTATAAGGGTTTTACCTGTTCCCGGAGGGCCAACTAACAGCACACCCTTAGGGCATTTAGCACCAATTTCTTCGTATTTTTTGGGGTTTTTTAAGAAATCAATAATCTCAATTAAAGATTCTTTGGCTTCCTCTTGACCGGCCACATCATCAAAGGTTTTTTTGCCTTCTTCAGGTTTATATACACGGGCAACCTTTTGACCGCCAATATTTAAACCTGCGCCGCCCATTCTTTTTTGAAAGTTTTTTGCCAAAAACCTTCCCATTAGCATGAACAAAACTATTGGGAATATATAGCTCATTAAAAAGCTTAAAAAGATGTTGGGACGCTCGGGAATAGCTTTACCGAAAGGTATATCCTTTTCGTGTAATTTTTCTATCAGTGTGGGGTCATCAACTACGCCGGTTTTAAAATATAAATTTCGCTCCCCTTCCTTAACTACATAAGAAATTTGCGCATCTTCTATTTCAACGGCAACTACTTTGTTATCATCTAATGCATTTAAAAAGTCGCTGTAAGTTGATGTAACTTGTTTTTGGTATGCTATCATTGGAAATACTACCCAGTTTAATACAAAAATAACAATTAAAACTATGGCATAGTACGCTAATAGTCTTTTCCTTACTTCTTTATCATTGTTTGGCTTTATGTTCATATTTCTACCCATCCTCCTTATTTTTTATGTTGACTTAACAACATGCTATGATATAATTATAACAACACGTTGTTGTATTTAGAACAACATTTCTTTAAAATAGTGTAGTATTTTTAATAGTGTAGTATTTTTATGGAGGATATTATGAGATTAATTAAGGAATCAAGAATTAAAAATCAAACTAAACATAACTTTATGCAAGCTTTTTTGGACTTGTATCTTGAAAATAGCAAACAAAAAATATCTGTAAAAAGTATTACTGAAAAAGCGGGATATAATAGAGGTACATTTTACAATTACTTTAATGATGTTGAAGATTTAAGAACTGCTATAGAAAATGAACTTATACCGGATGAGAAGGATTTTGAACTGATTCGCGATTTAATAAAGAATGATCCAAAAAAATCCTTAGATCATATGTTTACGCTGCTTAAAGCAAAAAGTGATGCTTTGCTTTATATGATTAATAAAGAAGGCAACATGGAACTTTTTAATAAAATTTTAAACAATATAAAGCCGCAGCTTAAAAAAACTATAAGTCCTGATAAAAGCCTAAGTGAAAAAGAGATAGACTTTATTTTAGAAATCTATATTATAATATTGATTACATCATTAAAATTTGTAAATATTCATGCTAAAAATGATATAGAAAAACTAAGAACACCGGTTTGTAATATACTTGAAAACGGTGTGTTAAGGTATTTATATACCAATGAATACGATAATTAATTTTTTAAAGCAAAAACATCCCATTTGGGATGTTTTGTTAATTATTGTTTAAGTATTTTTCAAGATGCTCTTTACGTTCAGCAAGCTCCATTTTTTCCAAGGAATAGGGGTCAAGGAGTATAAAGTGAATTACATTGCCTTTTTTATCATAGCCCACAATGGCTTCGCCATCTAAACTGTCGGCATGTTCTCGACGTACAATATAGCTGTCATTGCTATATAGCTCTATTGCTATTTGTGCAAAATATTCTCTTTTTTTAATATATTCCTTTAGCTTATTGTTTGATATGTAATAAACATCAACTAAGGTCATATTGGGTACCATATCAGCCCTCCATTTGCGCAATGGAAACAGCATCAAAAATATTTTTTACGGTATATGTGGCCTTTTCACTCGGCTCTGAAGAGTAAGGGGAAATATAAACGGAATCTACTCCGGCATTATTTGCCGCTGCAATATCGGATGTTAAGCGATCTCCAATAACAAGTACTTTGCTTTTATCTGTAATTCCAGCATCTTTCATTGCATCAAAAATCATTTTAGGGTCAGGCTTATGGGCTCCTACTTCTTCGCTGATGTAAGACTTATGTATATACGCATATAAGGGATTGCTCTCATTCATACGGGAATGTTGTACTTGAGCAATACCGTTTGTAATTATACAAATTTTATGGCTTTTGCTAACAGCTTTTACAAAATCAAGGGCACCGTCCAACAAAAAACGGCCTTGCATAAGCTCTTTTATAAAATGGTCCGCCATGTCCTTTGCTAAAGAGCCATCTTTACCAAGCTCTACTAAAAGCAATCTAAAACGCTCTATTTTTAAAGCCTCTTGTGTAATTTCCTTTCTTTCCAGAGCTTCCCAAAGGCTTAAATTTATTTCTGCATACCTTGTAACAGTTTTTTCATCCGAGGGTAAACCGAAACTTTTTAATGTATTGCTTATTGCCACATGTTCGCTTTTATCAAAGTCTAAAAGAGTTCCGTCAGCATCCACCAATATCAGGGAGTATTTAAACAAAATGGCACCTCCAATATTTTGTATTAAAATTATAACAGAATAATGTTAAAATAACCATATCAAACACTCATTAAGCAGTTATGATGTAATTTGTTAAGGAATAAATATTATGTTATAATATATTATTATTTTTAAGGGAGTTATTGTATGTTTTCAAAATTAGTGAATCGCTTTTATTATGGTAAAAGTGGTAAAGGTGATTATACAAGGGGCGATATGCCTAAAAATAGAATAGAATTATTTTTTACAACATTAAAGGTAAGGTTTTCTGCTCTTATAAGGCTTAATTTAATATATTTTGTTGTTTGGCTGCCTATGATATTAGTGTTAATGAATGCTGTTACATTATGGATAGGCGGGCTAAGTACATTAAATGAGATGGCAGCAAACTTAAGTGTTGATGAAATTGCCATAAGAACAGCGGAATTCAAGGTATTTCAACATAGTTTAATTTTAAGAACACTATTGTATTTAGTGCCTTGTATTTTAATAACCGGTCCTGTTACTGCCGGAGTATCCTATGATGTTCGTAATTGGGCAAGGGATCAACATGCTTTTCTTTGGAGTGACTTTAAAGATGCCTTGAAGGAAAACTGGAAACAAGCCCTTGGAATTTCTGCAATAACATCTGTATTACCCTTATTATCCTACCTTTGCTATTATTTTTACGGCCAAATGGCGCGGAATAATATTGTGTTTTATGTTCCTCTTATTTTAGCTTTACTTGCAGCTCTTATGTGGTGGCTTGCTTTAACATATTTTTACTTTTTAATTATAGGCTATAAGCTTAAATTTAAGGATGTAATTCGCAACGGTTTTCTTTTGGCAATTGCTCGCTTTCCTCAAACGTTGATTATAAAGCTTATGAGCCTTATACCAATAGCTATAGGTGTAATAATTGCTACATTTGTTGGCATACAATGGGGTATGTTAGTACCGATAGCCTTTTACTTTATTATAGGTTTCAGCCTTATGCGCTTTATATATGCCAGCTATGCTGTAGCCGTATTTGATAAGCTGCTTAACCCAAGAATCGAAGGAGCACCTATAAATATGGGCCTTAGGGATGATAAATATAATGAAATTGAAGAAGAAATCAAGGCCGGCATGAAAGAAGAAAATGCCGTTTATATAGAAGTTGAAGATGATGAGCCTAAGGTGGATTTGTAATGTATACGGATTTTGCAAGTGTTTATGACTCCTTGATGCAAGATGTGGATTATGAAGCCTGGTCAAATTATTATATCTCTATAATGGACGGCATAAACAAAAATGCTAAAACTATTGTGGAATGTGCCTGTGGTACCGGTAATTTAAGCCTATATTTTGCTCAAAGATATGAGCTTATAGCCCTTGACAGCTCCACACAAATGCTTGATATTGCCAGTCGAAAAGCAAGGGAGCAAGCTCTTGATATACGGTTTGTAAAACAAAAAATGCAAAATTTAAGCCTACATAAACCCGTTGATTTTGTACTTGCTACCTGTGATGGAGTAAACTATATTACAAACAAAGATGATGCAATTTCTTTTTTTAAAAGAGCATTTAATTCTTTAAAGGCAGGCGGAGCATTGATATTTGATGTTTCATCAAAGTATAAGCTCAGCACAATATTGCCCTCTCAACTTTGGTTTGAAGACAGGGAGGATATAAGCTATTTTTGGATAAATGAGTATGATAAAAAGGAAAACCTGTTGCATTTAAACCTCAGCATATTTGTAAAACAAAAGCTGGATTTGTATAAACGCATTGATGAATACCAAAAACAAAAGGCTTTTGATATTGATGAGTATAAACAAATGCTAAATGTTTCAGGCTTTAGCAAAGTAAATATATATGGTGATAAAAACTTTAACTACCCGAAAGACAATGAAGAAAGGTTGCATATTATTGCAATACGCGAATAAATGAGTAATACAATAAAATTTCCCTATAAAAACAACAAAGAAGATAGAATAGTTCATGCTACTATTGCCGATGGCCAAGCCTCTATATTAATTATAGAAGCAAAAAACACAATAGCAAAGGCGGCATCAATACACAATACAAGCCCGGTTTGCACAGCCGCCTTCGGCAGAACATTAATTGCCACAGCCATGTTGGGTGTAAGGTTAAAAAGCGATAAATCGTCAGTAACGGTAACTGTTGACGGTGGAGGACCCATAGGTAAAATTACTGCCGTATCAAACGGTAAAACATTAAAGGGTTACCTTAGTGTACCCAATATAATTGTGCCTAACAGAACGGACGGAAAGCTTGATGTGGCTGCAGTAGTCGGCACGGATGGCCTTATTACCGTTGTAAAGGATATGGGTATGAAAGCTCCCTATATTGGTCAAACGGAAATGGTCAGTGGCGAAATAGGGGAGGATTTTGCTCTTTACTTTATGAAAAGCGAGCAACAGCCTTCAATTGTATCCCTTGGTGTGCTTGTAAGCGGCGACCATGTTTTATCGGCGGGCGGTGTGCTTGTTGCTCCTTTACCCGGCTGCAGTGATGAGGTTTTAGATGCCCTGGAAGTCAGAACAATGCTTATGAGTGACATTAGCCATGACCTTTTGGATAATGATGGTGAAACACTTATAGAAAAATGGTTTGGTGGATTAGACCCTATAATTTTAGGTGTAAGCCCATTAGACTATGTTTGCGATTGCTCAAAGGAGAGAATGGAAAAAGCGCTTATTTCCCTTGGTAAAAAAGAATTACAGGAAATTGCCGATGATGATCAAGAGGGTGTGGAAATGATTTGCCATTTCTGCCATAAAAATCACTATTTTAATAATGAAGAAATACTACAACTAATTAAAAAAATATAGGGTGATAAACATGAAACTAATTGATTTTGATGCAAAGCTTACTACATATATAGAAGAAAATGCAAATTATGATGCCCTTGAAGGTTTAAGTGAGGAAAAAATGGCCGAAGTGCTTGATGAAATGTCTTTCACATTGTATGAGACCTTTATGAATGAGCCTAAGTCTTGGTTATCCGGAAAAAGACCGAATGAATACTTTGATTCCTTCAGTAATGAAGAAATTATTGATATGTATTTAGAGTATTTTAAACAATTTGGCAGCCCACCGGATTTGCTTATTTCAAAAATGGTACAAATAGGCTTGGCTATTGAAAAGAATGTGTTTGATATTATTAATAATGGAAACAATTCCGAAAACATTAAAATGACAAGTATGGGTATATTAGAGGATATGGGCAGTACTTTGCCTATGGATACCTATATAAAAATGCAGGTGAACAGAAGAAAACATGATGATATAGCCGACTTGGCCATGGAAATTTTAAAATACATGCCCAATGATGATGTTAAAAATAAAATGATTGAAGTATTTGAAATATCAAACGAATATGGCAAAGATGCCATGTTGGATATTTTAGCAAAACCCAACTGTGATGACATGGTTTTTAAATATGTTTTAAATACTTTTTCAATTGCTGAAGATAAGGAATTATATGCACATTATCTAAATAATATTGGCGACGACAGAGCTTTACCTACCTTGCTTGAAGCCGCCGAGTTTGCAAATTATGTAGACTGGCTTGAAATAAGGCTTGCAATTGAAAGTCTTGGAGGAACATGCCCTGAAAGGGATTTTAAAAACGATCCTATGTTTAGGGAGTTACATAAGTAGAATAAAGAAACAGGTGATTATTTGATAACATTAAAAGAAGTAAAAAAGAACAGCAGTATAAAAACCCTTGTAGAAGCCGGCAATCATTACCTTGATATGCTGGGTTATACTGACCATGGGCCAAGGCATTTGGGCTATGTAAGCAAGGTTGCAAGCTATATTCTAAAAACCCTCGAATATTCTGACAGGGAAGCTGAATTGGCTAAAATAGCCGGTTGGGTACATGATGTCGGCAATGCTATAAATAGGGAAAACCATGGATCCCTTGGTGCGACATTGCTTTTTCCCATATTAAAGGAAATGGAAATGCCTTTGGAAGATGCTGTTGCGGTTATAACTGCAGTGGGTAACCATGAAGAACAAAACGGTTCTGTAACTGATACCATAAGTGCAGCCCTTGTAATAGGCGATAAAAGTGATGCTCATAAGTCGAGGGTTAGAAGAAAACAGCCGGATTTAAGCGATATTCATGATAGAGTGAATTATTCCATACAAAAAAATGAGGTATTAGTTTTAAAGGAAGAAAGAGTAATAAGGCAAAACCTTGTTATGGATGATGAGATTTCCAGTGTTTTTGAATATTGTAAAATTTATACTGATAGAATATCCATGTGCCAGGATGCAGCGGAATTCCTTGGTTGCAACTTTGAGTTGTTTATTAATGAAAGGCCGGTGCATAGGCTAAGCAGGCACATAAAAACAACGCTCTAAACCAGAGGTGATTTAATGGTATGTCCTGAATGTGGAACTTTTTTAGATGATGAAAAAACTGTTGTTTGTACAGTTTGCGGTACTCCCCTTAACAAAGGTCCTCAAATAATTGACAGCGTTGAGGCTATCAGAGAGGGCAGAGAGGCTTATCCTGTTACAAAAAAGCATATTGAAGAACAGAAGGATAGCCCAAGCAGAGCTTATGCAAATGATGAGCTTTGGGATAGAGGGGGTTATTTGCCGTCAAAAATAAGCTCGCCCACAGTAAAAAGTGTTGAATATGACCCTAAAGAAGCTAAAAAACGATCCGTAAACTGGGTACACAGGGGTATAATTTTAAGTGTTGTATTTATAATAATTGTGGCAGGTGTTTATTTGTTTTTTAAACAAACGGAACCGGGACAATTAATACTTGCAAGGTCTTTTAAAGCGGATAAGGCCCAAGCTTATTGGATGGTGGGGGATGAATTTGCCGATAAAGGTGATATTGTAAACGCAATAAGGGCTTATACTTTGGCGGATAGTAAGGACCCCAATAATGCGGACGGTTTGCTGTCTTTAGCCTCAATCTATGAGGCGGGTAATTTTTTAAGCCAGGCAGAGGCTATATACATGCGCATTATTAATGAAATAAGCCCTAACAGGCCTGAGCCTTACAGAGCCCTTTCCCGTATGCTAGTTGTGCAAAACAGAGATCCCGAGGCGGCTAATATACTTAAACTTGCTGCCGAAAATACCGGAATTAAGTCTTTTATGGATCAACGTACCGAGATGCTTCCCTCAACCCCTGCGGTTGATTTGCCCGGTGGTAGGTACAATAGCGAAAAAAGTATAAACTTAAGCTCATCAGAAGGCTATGAAATTTATTATGTTATAAACAACGATGCTGCTACGTTGCCGCAAGATGGTGTTTTATATGACGGAAAACCTATAAAAATTCCGGAAGGCAACATAAAAATAAGGGCGGTAAGCACAAGTATAAACTTAGTTAGCGACCCCCTTGTTGTAAGTTATATTATAATTTACCCATCGCCGGCAGCGCCTTATGTGCATTTGGCTCCGGGAACATATAGCAAGCCCAAAACAGTGGCCTTAAGCCCGGGAGACGATAACAAAGATGTAGTAATATACTACACAATAGACGGCTCAATACCTACTGAAAACTCGCCCATATATGACGGTACACCCATTAAATTGCCAAGTGGCAGGGTCTCTATAAAGGCTTTCTCAAAAAACGATAGAGGTAAAACAAGCAGTACAAGGGAAGTCGGGTATAAAATTGATGTAAAACCCTATCTTCAAAAACTATATAATAGTGAAGATTTATTCAATGGTATTAAACTATACAGTACAACATCCGATGAATTTTTTACTCAATTTGGTCGTGCCGAATCAAGCCAGGATATAGATTACAGTACACTTATAAAAACAAGCGCAAAGCGCTATAATTACCCTTGGGGCTATGCGGATTTTATTCTTGTAAGTAATAAATGGGTGCTTGCAGCCCTTGAAATGAACTCAAAAATAACGGCTGAGCCAAGGGGAGTAGGGTTCGGAGCAACAGAGGAAGAGATTGTTGCTCAGTTTAAGGATATGGGGCAGGCTCCTAATTTAGATGGAACGCGCGGCTTGTATTATAACTTGCCTGATGTAGGAAGGATACTTTTTGATGATAAGGGTACAAGGTATATACAGTATGCTTGTAGTTCCCCGGATAACAGTGTATGGGTGCTTGAGTATTATTTAAAGGATGGAGTAGTTAATAGAATTAAGCATTACTATTTACCTTAATTAATTTATTATTAAAAAAGTAGGAAATTGATTTCCTACTTTTTAAAACAAGAGCATCAAAACACACGGATAAGTTGACGATATTATATGCTGTAATATGCTTAAGATAATACTTTAAAAACAAAATTTTTAAAAAATACAAATTATTTTCAAAAAAGTCTTGTATTTATTTTTAGTATGTAGTATACTAATCAAGCTGTCTGTTTAAGGATGAAGTGATAAGTTGCCGCGGGCCATACGGGTAATTATCATGGACTAGCCCGTAAAATCGGGCGACAGGATAAGGCACCGGCCAGTGTGGCGATTCAACCTGCGATGAAATCAAAACACACGGCAGAGTGTACTAAAGACCTATTTATAAGGAGGAATAATAATGGCCAGTTCCAAAATTCGCATTAAATTAAAAGCGTATGAACACACTCTAATTGACCAAGCTGCAGAACGTATTGTAGAATCTGCAAAAAGAACTGGAGCTCGTGTTTCTGGGCCAATCCCACTTCCCACCGAGAAGGAAGTAGTAACAATTTTGCGCGCAGTTCATAAGTACAAAGATAGTCGTGAACAGTTCGAAAAGCGCACACACAAAAGGCTTATAGATATATTAAATCCAAGCCCTCGTACAGTTGACGCTATGATGAAGTTAGACCTTCCAGCAGGCGTTGAAATCGAAATTAAGCTTTAATACGGAGGTGTTAAAATGAAAAAAGCTATTTTGGGTACAAAATTGGGTATGACCCAAATATTTACCGAAAACGGACACCTCGTACCTGTAACGGTTGTTGAGGCTGGTCCTTGTACAGTAGTGCAAGTTAAGACCATCGAAAAGGATGGCTATGAAGCGGTTCAAATAGGGTATAAAGAATATCCGGAAAACCGTGCAAAAAAATTGGTAACAAAGCCACTTCAAGGTAAGTTTGCTAAAGCAGGTGTTGCTCCTACCCGTTTCTTGAGAGAGTTCAAACTTGAAAACTCAGCTGATTATAAAGTTGGCGATGTTATAAAGGCAGATACTTTCCAAGCTGATGATATTGTTGATGTAACAGGCATATCAAAAGGTCATGGATTTTCAGGAGTTATAAAACGTTGGAATTATAGCAGAGGGCCAATGTCTCACGGTTCCAAATACCGCCGTGGTGGAGGTTCATTAGGTTCAGGATCAACCCCTTCACGTGTTTTCAAAAACAAACCTATGGCAGGTCACTATGGTGTAGACAAAGTAACAATTCAAAACTTAACAGTTGTTAAAGTTGATGCAGAGCGTAACCTAATATTGGTTAAGGGTTCTTTGCCAGGTGCTAATGGTTCTTTAGTTCAAATCAAAAGCGCCGTTAAAGCACAGTAAAAGTAAATTCTAAAAGGAGGAAGAAACCATGCCAAAAACTGCGCTGTATAATATGGAAGGCAAAACAGTTGGCGAAATCGAACTTAGCGATGATATTTTTGCAAGCAAAATAAGCAAATCCGCTATGCATATCGTTGTTCGCTCAATACTTGCTAATAAACGCCGTGGCACACAAAGCGCAAAAACACGTAGTGAAGTACGTGGCGGCGGTCGCAAAATATATCGTCAAAAGGGCACAGGTAATGCTCGTCATCATGGCAATCGCGCACCTCAATTTGCACACGGTGGTGTAGTGTTCGCGCCAAAGCCTCGTGATTATGTTGTTAAGGTTAACAAAAAAGTTCGTCGTTTAGCATTTAAGAGCGCTTTAACAAGCAAACTCAATAATGGCGAAATTATAATCTTGGACGAGTTAAAACTTGCAGCACCAAAAACAAAACTTATGGCTGAAGTTCTTAAAAACTTAAATGCCGATAAAAGAACATTGCTTGTAACATCAAGTGAAGATACAGATGTTCGTCGTGCAGGCCAAAATATTGAAAAGTTGGAATATAACTTTGTTAATACAATTAATACATACGATGTATTAAAAGCAAATAAAGTTATCATAACAAAAGATGCTGTTAAACAAATCGAGGAGGTGTATGCATAATGAAATTTTCACATGATATTATCATACGCCCGGTATTAACCGAGAAAGCCTATGATGGCATAGCCGATAAAAGATATGTTTTTGAAGTTGCTAAAACTGCTACAAAAACAGAAATTAAAAACGCATTGCAACAAATTTTTCCCAATATTAAAATTGAAAAAGTTAATACATTGCGTACAATAGGCAAAATTAAGCGCCAGGGTAAATACTCCGGTCGCAGGCCAGAAGTTAAAAAAGCTTATGTTCAACTTTCCAAGGATTCAAAAGGAATAGAATTCTTTGAAGGTATGGCAGAAGAAGAATAATAGCAGGGAGGAAAAGCAATCATGGCGATTCGTCAATATAAGCCAACCTCGCCCGGCCGTCGTTTCATGTCGGTGCTCACATATGATGAAATTACAACAAATAAACCGGAAAAATCATTGCTTGAGCCGTTAAAGAAACATGCAGGCCGCAATAAGCAAGGTAAAATAACAGTTCGTCACCGTGGCGGTGGCAATAAAGTTAAATATCGTATTATAGACTTTAAACGCGATAAAAAAGAAATTCCAGCTCGTGTAGCTTCAATAGAGTATGATCCTAACCGTTCTGCATTTATTGCATTGCTAAACTACCTTGATGGTGAAAAACGCTACATCCTTTGCCCCTTAGGCCTAAAGGTTGGAGATGAAATTATCTCGAGTGAAGCGGATCACGTTGATATTAAGCCCGGCAACGCGTTACCTCTTAAAAATATTCCAACAGGTACTTTAATTCATAACATTGAATTAAAAGTTGGTAGAGGCGGGCAATTAGTTCGTTCCGCAGGCAACAGTGCTCAGCTTTTAGCTAAAGAAGGTTCAAAGGCTCAAGTACGTTTACCCAGTGGTGAAGTTCGTTTAATTCCACTTAATGCAATGGCAACAATCGGCTCAGTAAGCAATCCGGATCATAGCAATGTAAGGATTGGTAAAGCAGGCCGTATACGTCATTTAGGGTTCCGCCCGGCAGTTCGTGGTGTTGTAATGAACCCGGTAGATCACCCTCATGGTGGTGGTGAAGGTAAATCACCCGTTGGTATGCCGGCACCTCTTACTCCTTGGGGTAAGGTTGCACTCGGCCTTAAAACACGTAAGCGCAAAAAATATAGTAATAAAGATATTATCAGACGTGCAGGTAAACGTTAAGCGAGTAAGGAAGGAGGCAAGCATAAATGAGTCGTTCTGTAAAGAAAGGACCTTATGTCCAAGCAGCATTGTTAAAGCGTGTTGAAGAAATGACAGAAAAAGGTCAAAAAAGTCCTATCAAAACATGGTCACGCGCTTCTACAATTTTCCCAACATTTGTTGGTCACACTATAGCCGTTCATGATGGCCGTAAACATGTACCGGTATATATTACTGAAGATATGGTAGGTCACAAATTAGGTGAATTTGCCCCCACTCGTCTGTTCCGTGGACATGCAGGGGATAAAAAGACCGGTGGCAAAAAATAGGAGGAAATAAATAATGGCAACTAATACACGTAAAAAAGGCGAAAAACGTCTCGCCAATAGAGACAGACGCCCAAAGGCCCATGTCACAAACGTGCGTATCTCCTCCAGAAAAGTTAGGATAGTAATAAACCTAATACGTGGCAAAAAGGTAGATGAAGCACGTGCAATTCTTAAGTTTACACCCAAGGCTGCAAGCCCGATAGTGTTAAAACTACTTGATAGCGCAATTGCAAATGCAGTTAATAATAACGAATTAAATCGTCAAAATTTGTATATAGCTGAAATATATGCAAATGAAGGTCCAACACTTAAAAGATTTATTGCACGCTCTCGCGGCAGTGCATCACCAATCTTAAAGCGTACAAGCCACATTTCTGTAGTACTTGACGAGAAAGTAGACTAGGGAGGTTATCTAATGGGTCAGAAAGTAAATCCGCACGGTGCTCGTGTAGGCATAATATTGCCATGGAGTACCCGCTGGTATGCTAATAAAAAAGATTTTGCGAAGAACCTCGCCGAGGATTACAAAATTCGTGAATTCTTAAAAGAAAAATGCTTTAATGCTGGCATTAGTCATATAGATATTGAACGTACAGCAAGCAGAATTACAGTTTTTCTACACGCTGCCAAACCCGGTTTAATTGCACGCAGCGGTGAAGAAATTGTTAAATTAAACGGTCTTGTAGCTGAAAAAATCGGCTCACCCGTTCAAATAAACATTATTGAAATTAAAAAGCCCGAAACAAATGCACAACTTGTTGCAGAAAGCATTGCACAACAGCTTGAAAAACGTATAAGCTTCCGTCGTGCTATGAAACAAGCTATACAACGCTCCATGCGTGCAGGCGTTAAAGGTATAAAAGTTAGTTTATCCGGCCGTGTTGGTGGTGCTGATATAGCTCGTACGGAGCACTACCATGAAGGTTCAATACCACTACAAACACTAAGGGCAAACATCAATTACGGTTTTGCTGAAGCTGAAACAACATATGGTCGTTTAGGCGTAAAGGTTTGGATCTACAAAGGTCAAAAACTTCCAGCTGCAAGGCGTAATCCTGAAAAGAAAGAACAAGGAGGGAAATAAGCCATGTTAATGCCAAAAAGAGTAAAACGTCGTCGCCAATTTCGCGGACGTATGAAAGGTAAGGCAAGCCGCGGTAATTTCCTAGCCTATGGAGATTTTGGTTTGCAGGCACAGGCACCCGCATGGGTTACCAGCCAACAAATCGAGGCTGCGCGTATTGCGTTAACACGTTATATCAGGCGTGGTGGCCAAGTATGGATAAAGATATTCCCCGACAAACCGGTTACAGAAAAACCTGCTGAAACTCGTATGGGTTCCGGTAAAGGTTCACCGGAGTACTGGGTAGCAGTAGTTAAGCCCGGCAGAGTATTATTTGAAATTAAGGGTGTTACAGAGGCAGTTGCTCGTGAAGCATTGCGTCTTGCATCACACAAATTACCCTTAAAATGTAAAATAATAAAGCGCGAAGGTTTAACGGATGCAGATATTGCTGCAGCAGCACAAAGGGCTGCTAAAAATAGGGCTGCTATTATAGATGCTGAAGAAGCAGCAGAAGTAGCAGACGAAACCGCTGAAGTTGCGGAAAATAACGAAGAATCGGGTGGTGAAGCATAATGAAGGCTAAAGAATTTGCTGCAATGAACCCCGCCGAAATTCAGGAAAAGGTCAAGGAGCTTAAGAGCGAACTGTTCAACCTTCGTTTCCAGCTTGCGACCGGTCAGTTGCAAAACACAATGGTTATTACTAACGTAAAACGCGATATAGCACGTGCTAAAACGGTTTTACGCCAAAAACAAACAAAATAAGCAGCACAAAGCAAGCTAAAGGAAATAAATAAAAGGAGGCAACAGCTTCAATGACTGAAACAAGAGGCATTCGTAAGTCCAGAGTAGGCATGGTAGTAAGCGACAAAATGGATAAAACCGTGGTTGTTGAAATTAAAACTCGTGTAAGCCATCCCTTATATGGAAAAATTATGAATAGAACAACAAAATTCAAAGCTCATGATGAACTAAATCAATGTGGTATTGGCGATAAGGTTCGTATTATGGAAACCCGCCCAATAAGCCGTGACAAAAACTGGCGCATTGTTGAGATTCTTGAAAAGGCAAAATAATAAAACTAAGCTTAATTGCTTCGTTTTGTCAATGTTAATCCAAGGATCGATGCTGTACATATAGGGCATCGAACCCGAAAAAGGAGGAGAAACTTATGATTCAGCCGCAAACACGGCTTAAAGTTGCCGATAATTCCGGTGCTAAAGAAATCATGTGCATACGTGTTTTAGGTGGTTCTTTCCGCCGTCACGGTTCAATTGGCGATATTATAGTAGCCAGTGTTAAAAGCGCACAGCCCGGTGGCACTGTTAAAAAAGGTGATGTTGTAAAAGCTGTTATCGTACGTCAATGCAAAAGCATACGTAGGGTAGATGGCAGCTATATCAAATTTGATGATAATGCTGCAGTGCTTATAGACAACGCCAAAATGCCTCGCGGTACCCGTATATTCGGGCCGGTGGCACGTGAACTTCGTTCAGATAAAGATTTTATGAAAATAGTATCCCTTGCTCCAGAAGTATTATAATGCGGAGGTATGATAATGAGCTCTAAAATACATGTAAAAACGGGTGATCGTGTAGTTGTCATAACCGGTAGTGAAAACATCCGCGGAAAAATGGGCAAAGTACTAAGCGTTAACCCTAAAAACCATCGCCTTATAGTTGAAGGCGTAGCTATGGTTACAAAACATCAAAAGCCTCGTCATCAAGGCGAGCCCGGTGGAACATTCCAAAAGGAACGCTCCATAGATTCATCAAATGTTATGTTGGTTTGCCCCAAATGCAATAAACCCACCAAAATCGGTCGCCGTGAGGTAGAGGTTGAAAACCAAGATGGCAAAAAAATAAAAAAACGCGTTCGTGTTTGTAAAAACAAGGAATGTGGCAAAGAAATTGACTAAAGGAGGGAACTTAAATGGCAACAAGAATTAGTGAATTATATAAAGCCGAAGTAGTTCCTGCCTTAATGCAGAAATTCGGCTATAAAAACATCATGCAAGTACCTAAACTTCATAAAATTGTTTTAAACATGGGCTTGGGCGATTGTAAAGACAACAGCAAAGCATTAAACAACGCTGTTGAAGAACTTGCTTTAATATCAAGCCAAGCACCTGTAGTAACAAAGGCTCGTAAAAGCGTTGCTAACTTTAAGCTTCGTCAAGGTATGAGCGTTGGTGCAAAGGTTACACTTCGTGGCAAACGTATGGAAGAATTCTATGACAAATTGGTAAATGTAGCTCTTCCTCGTGTTCGTGACTTCCGTGGCGTAAGCACAAAGGCCTTTGACGGCCGTGGCAACTACGCATTAGGTATTCGTGAACAACTACTATTCCCCGAAATTAACTACGATAAAGTAGAAACTATTCGCGGTATGGAAATCATCTTTGTTACAAGTGCACAAACAGATGAAGAATGTAGAGAATTGCTTGCCCTATTAGGCATGCCTTTCGCAAGGTAAGGAGAGAATTATGGCTAAAAAAAGTTTAATAGTTAAGGCATCCCGTCCTGCTAAGTTCTCTACAAGAGCTTACACACGTTGCAACATTTGTGGTCGCCCCCATTCAGTGTTGCGCAAGTACGGAATTTGCCGTATCTGTTTCAGAGAACTGGCCTATAAAGGTCAAATACCCGGTGTCCGCAAGGCCAGTTGGTAAGCGGCATTTAATGCAAAGGAGGTCAAAGCATGATTGTTAACGATCCCATCGCAGATATGCTTACACGTATTCGTAATGCACAAATAGCAAAGCATGATGCTGTGGTTGTACCTGCCAGCAATACAAAAAAGGCTATCGCCAAAATTTTGCTGGATGAAGGTTACGTCAAAAATGTTGAATTTATAAATGATGGTCCTCAAGGTTCAATAAAAATAACATTGAAATATGTTGACGGCAAAAATCAGCCGGTAATAGGAGGACTAAGGCGTATTAGCAAACCCGGTTTGCGTATATATGCACAAAGCAGTGAACTGCCCCAAGTACTTGGTGGCTTAGGTATAGCTATTATAAGTACATCCAAGGGCGTTATGACAAGCCGTCAAGCTCGTAAAGAGAATGTGGGCGGCGAAGTATTAGCTTATATTTGGTAATAAACCTGACACGTCAAAGGAGGAGTGAATTATGTCACGTATCGGTAAACTTCCGATTACAATTCCCGCGGGCGTGACGGTTACGGTGGATGATAAAAACATCGTAAAAGTGAAAGGACCTAAAGGTGAGCTTTCTCAGGCTGTCAACCGCGATATAAAACTTGATCAAAAGGATGGCGTTTTAACATTAACTCGTCCATCAGATGCAAAGCCACATAAAGCTATGCACGGTTTATACCGTAGCCTAGTTAATAATATGGTAATAGGTGTTAGTGAAGGTTATAGCAAAACACTAATTTTAGTTGGTACAGGTTATCGTGCCGAAGCAAAAGGTACAACCTTAACAATAAACCTTGGTTTCTCTCACCCTGTAGTTTTTGAGGCTCCAAAGGATATTACATTTACAACACCTGATCCTGCAAAAATTATTATAAGTGGTATTTCAAAACAACAAGTTGGCAACTTAGCAGCGGATATTCGTGCTCTACGTAAACCCGAACCATATCTTGGTAAAGGCGTTAAGTATGAAAATGAACACATTCGCCGTAAAGTTGGTAAAACAGGCAAATAAAGTAAGGAGTGAACGCAAATGTTTTCAAGACGTGATAGAAATGCAGATCGTATCATTCGTCATGCACGAGTACGTAAAAAAGTTAGCGGCACACCTGAAATGCCAAGACTTTGCGTATACCGTAGCTTGAACCATATTTATGCTCAAGTTATAGATGATACAAAGGGTTGCACATTGGTAAGTGCATCAACCATGGAAAAAGAAATTAAAAGCCAAATAGCAGAAGTTTCAAAAACGGAAGCTGCTAAAATTGTAGGTAAAATTATAGGCGAGCGTGCAGCTGAAGCCGGTATCGAAAAAGTTGTTTTCGACCGTGGCGGTTATGTATACACAGGTCGTGTACAAGCTGTTGCCGATGGTGCTCGTGAGGCCGGTCTTAAATTTTAATAAAGGAGGAACACGTACATGCAAAGAGGTAATCGCATGAATCGCAGAGAACCAAGCGAGTTTAAAGAAAAGCTGGTTTCACTCAACCGTGTTACCAAGGTTGTTAAGGGCGGCCGTAATATGCGCTTTGCCGCATTGGTTGTTGTTGGCGATGAAAAGGGCCGTGTAGGCGCCGGTATCGGTAAATCAACAGAAATATCCGATGCTATCCGTAAAGGTGCAGCAATAGCCAAGAAAAACCTTATTACAGTTCCAATGGCTAACACAACAATACCCCATGAAGTAATTGGTAGATTTAGTACAGCTAAAGTTGTTTTACTACCTGCTGAAGAGGGTGCCGGTGTTATAGCCGGTGGCGCTGCGCGTGCAGTATTGGAGCTTAGTGGTATTAAGGATATTAGAACAAAGTCCTTTGGTACAAGCAACAGGATAAACATGGTAAAGGCAACCTTGGAAGGTTTAAAAAATCTTCGTTCTCCGGAAATGGTTGCACAACTTCGCGGAAAGACCGTAGAAGAAATATTGGGCTAGGAGGATAAAAATGAAATTAAGAATTACATTAATAAAATCCCCAATAGCTTGTAAGCAAAAACAAATTAAAACCGTTAAGGCATTAGGGCTAAGAAAAGTGGGCTACTCAGTAGAACAACCCGATAACCCATGCATTCGCGGTATGATCTTCCGTGTTAAACACATGGTAGAAGTAGCAGAGATTGAAGAATAGGAGGGAGTACAAATTATGAGATTACATGATTTGAAACCCGCCGAGGGTTCAAGAACTGCACCTAAGCGCCTTGGTAGAGGCTCAGGCAGCGGTCTTGGTAAAACCTCAGGTAAGGGCCACAAGGGTGCAAAGGCTCGTAGTGGCGGCGGTAAAGGTCCTGGATTTGAAGGCGGACAAATGCCATTAATCCGTCGTGTTCCTAAGAGTGGTTTTACTAATATATTTAAAAAAGTTTACGCAATAGTTAACGTAGGTAGCTTGGAAATCTTTGAAAACGGCACAGTTGTGGATGTTGATGCACTAAAAGAAGCCGGTCTTATTAAAAAGACATACGACGGTATTAAAATACTGGCAAAAGGCGATTTAACACGCAAACTCACTGTAAAGGCAGATAAATTCTCAGCTGCTGCAAAGGAAAAGATTGAGGCATCCGGCGGGAAAGCCGAGGTGAATTAATTATGTTTGAAACCATACGTAATGCATTTAAAGTTAAAGAAATAAGGCAAAAATTAATTTACACATTCTTTATGTTGTTAATTTACCGCCTTGTAAGCGTTATACCTGCACCCGGTGTAAACATTGCGGCTGTTAAAGCCAGCACTGGTTCAGGCCTGGATATGCTTGATATGATTAATATGATGACAGGTAATGCCTTCCAACAGATGACAATTATGGCTATGGGTATTACTCCGTATATTAACTCAAGCATTATAATGCAACTTTTAACAATTGCAATACCTGCCCTTGAACGTCTTCAAAAAGAGGGCGAAGAAGGCAGGAAGAAAATTGCAAGAATTACACGCTATGTAACTATCGGCTTAGCTTTATTCCAGGCTATCGGTTTGGTATCAAGCCTCGGTTATATTAAACCCGGTTGGTTTAACAGCGTTTTAGTCGGTGTAAGCATGTCAGCCGGTACAGCCTTATGTATGTGGATGGGTGAAAGAATTACCGAAAAAGGCATTGGTAACGGTATATCCTTACTGATATTTGCAGGTATTATTTCAAACTTGTTCAACGGAACATTAAATCTAATCCGTACAGCAATTTCCAGAGGCTTATTAAGCGATTGGATTTCTGTATTTGCAGTTTTAATACTACTTGTTGTTATGATAGTATTAGTTACATTTGTTAACTTAGGCGAGCGCCGTATACCCGTTAACTATGCAAAAAGGGTTAGGGGTCGCAAAATGTATGGCGGCCAAAGCACTTATATGCCTATGAAGGTTGACGCAAGTGGCGTTCTACCTATGATATTTGCTTATTCCTTTATGGCATTCCCCAGCACAATTATTCAACTTACAGCACCTAATAGCGGTTTTGCACTTTGGTGGAATACGTATATGAACCAAGGTTCTCCTGCTTATTTGTTAATTACAGCCTTATTAATATTCGGCTTTACATTCTTCTATTCATCCATTTCATATGATCCCGTAGAAATTTCAAAAAATCTACAGGAAAATGGTGGCATGATACCCGGAATTCGCTCAGGTAAAGCAACAGTAAACTTTATTAACCGTGTTAAAAACCGTTTAACAATGTTTAACGCTTTCTTCCTTGCAGTTGTAGCTACAATACCGACTGTGGCAACAATACAATTGCGAACAGCAATTCCCTTTGCAGCATCATCAATTTTAATTGGTGTTAGCGTTGCTTTAGAAACAATGCGTCAGCTTGAAGGCCAACTTACAACCCGTAACTACGAAGGCTTTCTTAGATAGTGCTATACCGGCGGGAACTTTATGTTCCGCCGGTTTTGGAACAAATTATTAGGAGGTAATTGTATGAATGTAATCTTTTTAGGACCTCCGGGCGCAGGTAAAGGCACCCATGCTCAAAAAATTAGCCAAGAGTTTAGCATTCCTCAAATTTCCACAGGCGACATACTTCGTCAAGCCATAAAAGATGGCACGGAGGTCGGTTTAAAAGCCAAGGAATATATGGATGCAGGTAAGCTTGTTCCTGACAGTGTAGTTATTGCTATTGCAGAGCAGCGTTTAAAGGCTGATGATTGCAAAAAAGGCTATATACTAGACGGGTTTCCACGCACAGTAGCTCAAGCTGAAGCCCTTGACAAAATAGCTGATATTGACTTTGTTGTTGATATAGATGTTGATGATGAAGTTATTGTTAAACGTTTAAGTGGCAGAAGGGTTTGCCCTGACTGCCAAACAGTTTATCATGTAGACTTTGAAGGATATTCACCGATTTGTGCTAAATGCGGTGGCAATGTAATTCAACGTAAAGATGATAACGAAGATACTATCCGTGAACGCCTAAGCGTATACGCACAGCAAACAGCTCCCCTTATTGACTATTATAAAAAGGCTGGTAAACTTATAGTAGTAGATGGTGCAAAACCGGTTAGCGAAGTTTTTGCTGATGTAAAAAAGGCTTTTGAGGCATAAAATGATATTCATTAAAAACCCGGTACAAATACAAAAAATGCGTGATGCCGGCAAGGTTTTATACGAGGTTTTGCAAAGGATAGTAAGCCAAGTTAAACCGGGCATTACAACTAAAGAGCTGGATATTTTTGCAGAAAATTTAATTAGGAAAGCAAATGCTATACCGAGCTTTTTAGGCTATATGGGTTTTCCGGCAAGCATATGTACAAGCATTAATCAACAGGTTGTACATGGTATACCGAGTCATGATGTAGTGTTAAATGAAGGCGATATCATCAGTATAGATTGCGGAGTTATATTGGATGGCTGGCAATCGGATAGTGCCATTACCGTAGGTGTCGGGAAAATATCTGCTGAGGCTGAAAAGCTTATAAAAGTTACGGAAGAATGTTTTTTTGCCGGTGTAAGGCAGGCGGTTTTAGGTAAACGTTTAGGTGACTTGGGCGAGGCAATACAAAACCACGCCGAAAAAAACGGTTTTTATGTTATTAAAAACTATACCGGCCACGGTATAGGTAAGGATATGCATGAAGAGCCATCAGTTTACAATTATCGCACCAATCGCCGCGGCATACGTTTTATGAAAAACATGACCTTGGCAGTTGAGCCTATGATAGCCATCGGCACTTCGGAAACTAAAGTTTTAAATGATGAATGGACCGTAGAAACAACAGATGGATCCCTTTGCTCTCATTACGAACATACTATCTTAATAAATGATGGTTTGCCTGAATTATTATCTTACCCCGGCTTTACTTGGAAGGAGGACGCTTAATTTTGAACGATACACCGTTTAATGTTGGGCGCATAGTTCTATCTACACAAGGTAGGGATAAGGGTCGCTTTTTTATAATTGTTGAAGTAGTAAACGATAATTTTGTTTTATTAGCCGATGGAGATTTAAGAAAACTTGAAAAACCCAAGCTAAAAAAAATAAAGCACTTGCGTGCAACAAAGTTTATAGCAAATAATTTTATTGATAAGCTCAATAATAAAGTTTTAGTTTTAAATAGCGATTTAAGAAAAGAGATTAAACACTACACTGATGTTAAGGAGGTATGCTAATGGCAAAAAGTGATGTAATCGAAATGGAAGGCACGGTGGTTGAAACACTGCCCAATGCCATGTTCAATGTGGAATTACCCAACGGTCATCGTATTTTAGCCCATATATCAGGCAAAATGCGAATGAATTATATAAGAATATATCCCGGTGATAAAGTAACCGTTGAAATGTCGCCCTATGATTTAACAAGGGGAAGAATCACCTGGAGAAGCAAGGGCTAAAATATAAATCAAACTAAAGGAGGCGCATTACAATGAAAGTACGTCCAAGCGTAAAACCGATTTGTGAAAAATGTAAAATTATCAAGCGTAAAGGCAAAATAATGGTAATATGCGAAAATCCTAAACATAAACAAAAACAAGGTTAAAAAAAGCTCCTATCAGGAGCTTTTTTAATATTAATCAGCTTGATAAAATTCAAAAACTATATTAAACTAAATATAGTTAAAATCCAAAATTATGTATTAAACTAACAATAGATTAAATGATTTTTAGGAGGCAATATGGCTAAAAACAAATGGGTAGCATTCTTTTTATGTTTATTCTTTGGGTTTATAGGTGCCCATAAGTTTTATGAGGGCAAGGTAATGTTAGGCATATTATACTGTTGCACAGCAGGTTTATTCGGTATAGGTATTGTAATAGATCTAATTAGTTTGTTTTTCAAACCCAATCCATATTATCCATAAAAAGCTCGAAATACGGAGCTTTTTTATTGCTTGAAATTTTTAACGATTTATATTTAGTTTTACTGAGTTATGTATTATTTATGCTCAGTTTATTAATTTTTAATTAAATGAACAGGGTTAATAATAATTATATAAAAAGTTATCAAGTGCTTCATTTATTTCTTGCTCATGCCCTGCCATCATGTGCCCGCCATCCTCAAAAGCAATAAATGTGCAGTTGGGAAAACGGGGAGCAGCAAGCTTTGTTTTATCGAAGCTTGCTACAGAATCATCCTTGGCATGAAGTATTAATACAGGCATTTTTAGAGATTCTATAGGATATTCATCAAAATTCCTTTCCATATCAGGATTGGTTTTTTCGCCATCTAAAATTGCACCGACTTTCCTTTCCCTGATGGGTTGAATGTCCGCTACTGTAGATGGAGGCAGACCCATCAACGGCTCAAACAAAGGGCTGATAATATACATGGCAAAATCCGATATAAGAGGCTTGGGTGGTGCTTGGTATTGCAGGTAGCTTTCCGGCTTTTGAGACGGTGGCATTGCCGAGCAAAAGAGAATTAAGCCTTTAACACGCTCAGGATAATCAAGGGCGAAACGTATTGCAGGTGTGCCGCCTGCCGATGTTGCAAATACAAATACACTGTCTATATCCAAAAAATCGAGAAGCTCGTTAAAGGCATCAGCTTGTTCTTTTGGGGACCCGTCGCCTTTAATATCCGACCCCAAATAGCCAAAACGAGAGGGCGCTATAATACGGTTTGTTGATTTTCGAGCCTTTACACTCTCATAGGCTTGATCATAGCCGCCGAAAATTCCATGCACCGATAATATAGTTTCACCGCTGCCCTCATCAATGTAAGTTACATTGCCATAGGAGAGTGTTGCTGTTTGTACATCATAGTTAGATAGACGTTTATATGCTTTCTCAATGCCTTTTGATGAGCGAACACCTTGAACAGCAGCATAAAGCAAAAATAGCAGTAGAATACCCAGTATTATCCAAATCATAAATGTTTTCTTTCTTTTTTGTTTAGTTATTTTAAAATTGTTTCCTCGCAAGACATTCACCTCCGTGTCTAATCAGTTAGTAAATCAGGAGCAAAAAGCAGGTCGATTACATATTGAAAAAATGATTGAATACCCTCATCGGTATAAAGGTCAAAATCAAGCAAATCTTTTGTAACATTGCGAAGTAAGAATGCTGATTGAATTGTGGATAGCAACATAAAAGCTACGACATTTTTTTTATCTTTGGGAAAGCTGTCCGGTAGTGCATTTATAATTCCTTTGAAACTGGTAACTGAATTGGTATTCATATTCGGGGAAGAGAGATCGCTTAGAATGGAAACCTTAACAATCTCCGGATTTTCCTTTAGAAATTTGAACACGCTGATTGTTCCGGAAAGAAGTTTGTCTTTCGGTTTGTCGTTTATTTCCTGATTGAACTTGAAGGAGAAAATGATTTGTTTAATAATGCGTTCAACGCATATTTCAATAAGTTTTTTCTTTGACTCAAAATAATAGTTGATTAAGCCGATACTCACGCCGGCTTTATTGGCAATATTGCGTATTGTAACCTGATCAAGGTTGCCGTTTGATTTTTGAATCAGTTCAGTTGTTGCATCAATGATGTTTTCTTTTACATCCACATCTGTATTTTGATTAAAATCCTTATTCATATATTCTCCTCCTATTTGAACGCAGTTTGAACGATGTTCAAACTAATTATATTAAACAGTGTTCAAATTGTCAATAGACAGATTTATAATTAGGAACATAGAAAACAAACTATTTAATTCGGTTTAAAACCTCAAGTTTAAAAAGCATTATAAAACCGCAGAGAACTGCGGCTTCAAATACAAATATTGTTAGTTTTTATGAAAAAAAGTGATTTTTGAGGAGCTTTTATAATTTATAACTGCTTGCTTTTAAAATATGTTTGTTAATTTTATCAATATCATTATTTAAAATAAGTTCTTCGTTAAAATTCATATCCTTTATAAGTTCCATTGCATAATTCCATTCTGCAAGGTGGCTTGCCTCGTGGGCATCGGAGCTTACAACAACGTTTACATTATATTCCATACACAAGCCCAATATTGTTTTGTAGTTTTCAACACAGTTTAGGCGCTTATGTTGTTTTATAAAGGAACTGTTGTTGATTTCCAAGGCCACATCGTATTTTTTGGCAGCCTCTATCAACATTTTGTAGTTAAGGGGGGTATTGTCATCATCCGGGTGGCTTATAAATGCGACTTTAGGGTTTTGCATGCAAGCTATAAGGTTTTTTGTGTTGCCGTCGGCTCCTGCATCGGTGTAACAGAGCCCATGTATTCCTATTATTGCATAATCCAAATGGTTTATATATTTATCCTCTAAAGAGAGTGTTCCGTCATTTAATACATTTATTTCGCAGGAATGCAATAATTTAACACCATATATCTCTCTGGGCACAACATACAGGTTTGCATAATATATGGGGTGTACAGTGCCCGGAATACCCGGCGCATGCTCGCTTATACCAAGTATTTTTAAACCTTTCTCTTGGGCGGAAAAGGCCATTTCCCTTATTGTGTTATAGGCATGGCCGCTAACTAAAGTATGGGTGTGTAAATCAGCAATTAAATCAATCATTTAAATTTCCTTTATATTTTACATTCTATATAATTTTATTCCGTTCATTTGCATGTTGTATAGTGCAAATGTGTTCATAAGCTCTCCGTTGTGGTTTGTTTCATCTATTGTATATGTTTCAACAGCCTCTATGGGTACTATAATTTTTGCAATGCCGTTTAATTCGTCAAAATAGCTCTTTAAAGTCAATGCAAACTGCATTACACATATATCTGTAACCAAGCCCACAACTATAAAATTAACTATGTTTTTGTTGTTTTTAAGCCACTCTTTAAACTTTAGGGCATGAAAACCGTTTGTGGAGTTCTTTTCCACCAATGTATCAACGTCTTTATTAAAGGCCAACTCTTTAACTAAAGCGGGCTCATTTGTTGTGTTTATGCAATGGGGCGGGTAACTGTTAAATTCGCTGGCATCTGCCGGATGGCAATCGGCAAAGTACAGCTTTTTAAAGCCCTCGGCCTTGCTTAGCTGCTCAACATAGGGCAATATGTTTAAAGCTCTGGGGGAGCTTAATGCACCCTCGTTTACAAAGCCCTCTATAACGTCAACAAATATTATAGCGGTATCTTCTTTTTTAAAACTATCCAAGTTGAGATTGGGCAATGCTTTAAAGCTTTCCTCAATATTTAGCAAGGACTCAACGGCTTTTTCCATATTTTTATAAAGTTCTAATTTCATAATTACCTCCTAAATAAAAAAACAGGCTTGTATTCCTACAAGCCTATTATACTATATTTTTTGCTTATTTACATTATTTTTGCTTATTAACGTGTTTATTAATCTTTTTCAACTTAGCCTTTAAGGCATAATACTGAGTTACCCATATAATTATAAATATGGCTGTAAATATGGTAAAGTACTGTATAAAACCCTTTAAGCTGTGCTCCATCCAATGGGCAAAATAAGCTGTAGGCAACATAATAAGGGCATTAATAGCAAAGTAAGTAGCTGTTTGTTTTGCTATGCTCCATTCGTCAATTTCCCAAATTACAGAGGTGGCGGCAAAGCCGAAACCTATCAATGCACTCATCAATGTTTGAAAAACTACAGCATTAATTTCATTGCCGAACTGTTTAACAAGGGAGGGCATAACTGCGGAATAATGGCCGTTTGCCACTGTAAGTGAAGCTGCTATTGTAATTAAATAGCCAATTGTAATACCAAGTGGTATACCTGATAATCCTCTTAAAATAATTTTCTTTTTCATATAAAACACCTCATATCCCTAATACTTCTTTAATTTTGCTAACGTAACGCCTGCTAGCAAATGCGTTTTCACCGTTTTTAAGCTCTAAACATAATGTACCTACAAAACTCAAATCAATGTTTTTAATAAAATTCAAGTTTACAATTTCAGAGTTGGATATTCTTACAAACATTTTGTTGTTTAATCTTTCCTCTAACTCATAAAGCCTTAAACGTATTAAATACTTATCCTCGTTTGTTTGAGCGTAAACCTTTTGATTTTCCGTGTAAAACCTTATTATGTTGCTTGTATTTAATACCTGTAACTTGTCTTTACTAAAACCTGCAACTATGGTTTTGTTGGTAATGTTCAGCTTTTGAACCAGCTCCATAATTTCTTCGTCAACATTTTTACATCTCACCAATACCTCGGTCTCATTTAAGTTGGGGTCAACCTCCACTTTCACCAGCATTTCGTCACCTCCTTAGCTAATAGTATAGGGATTATTTGTTTTATATCATCTGTATTTATATAAGTGGTTGTTTTTTAATTGTAAGTGGCAAAATTACTAAAAAATCAAAGCCTTATTACATTATTTTTCTGCATTCCACATAATAACGTTTTTCATTAGCGGAGCCCATACTGAATGTTTTCCTGGGCAAAACGCCAAGTTTATGCACCGTATCAAACAGGCTGCTTTTATCTATATCTGGCAAAATAAAGCCTATATTGCTTTTACTTAATTGTTTAATTTCCTCAAGGCCATGTATATAATCTATTTTAAGAGCCCTGGAAGTTGATAAAATCTGGTCTAAAACCCTTTGTAACACGGCAACGGGCAACAGCCTGCTTGCATAATCATAGGGGATATAAAGTTGCTTATCGGCAAATTTTATTATTATATCATCTTCACCGCTCTGTTTTAGACTTATAGGCAAATATTTTGAAAGCTCATTTATAAATCTTTCCGGCTCGGCATTATAAATAACCCTGTATATAGGCTCAAAAACAAGGGCATCATCATGTATATTGCATAGCTCTATTGTTGCAAAACGGGCAGGATGATTTTCCCTTTGCTCAGGGCTTAAATTTGCCTTAATATTATTCCAATGGGCCTGGGCAACCTTCAAGCTGTGGTTGCCGTCGCCGACACCATATAAAAAACCTCTTTTATTGCTGTTTTTTAAAGCGGTTAGGGAATTGTATATATGTTCCAAATCTTCCGTTTTATCCACTTTAAAAGCCTTAATATGGCCGCCGTTTTTGTTTAAGCCATAGTCGTAAAGCACATCTAAACTGTCGGCTTTTGCATTTAAGGGCTCAATTACGGTTTTGTTTTTATCATCAAACAGCACCATAACATGAGATAGCTCTAAAGGAGCCTTTTCCCTTATTTCAAGTCTGGGGGGAATTCTTTCAAGAACAACTTCCTCGGTAGACTGTATAAGGGGCTTGTCCTCAGCGGCGCCATATTGCTCCAAATCGCAAACGCAAAGAAGACCGAGTTTAACTTTATTTTTAACCTGCCTTTGCAACAATATAAAGCTGTTGTTTATTTCCTTGCTCAATATGCCGTTGTTTAAGTAGTTTTCCATATTGCGCCAAATTTGCTCTTTATAATCTTTTCTTTTATTCAAGTAAACCTCGGGCAATATCAAGTTTAATGTGGAGGGATTATCACCTACAAATTCCTTTAAACTTTCCCAATAGTTCAAATCCTGAGTATATTGATCGCAGGCAACAACTGCCCATTTTTCCATGTTTATATTATCCTTTGGCAACAAAAAGTTAGCAGGGTAAATTCCTAACTTGTTCCAGTCCATAAAAAGCACCTACCTTTCCAATAATGTAATAATTTTATATCAGAAACCATTTAATGTAAAGATAGGAATAACGCTATTAAACAAGGTTTTTAAAAATATTTACTTAAAAATTACAAAATAATTACATGCTGAAAAACAGCTGTAGAATATATATTGATTTTTAGTGTGTTATTTGATTTAATATGTTATAATAATAAAAAGTAGTAATGAAAACAAAGTAAATTGTATTTTTATGTTCAGCCTGATGTTCAAGGTGTTTTTGTTATAATAAAATGAAAAACAGCTGCAAAATGTATATTGATTTGGGGTGATTTAATGAATATACATAGGGACAAATATTTACAAAAGCTTATAAACCGTATGAACAACGGTTTAATTAAGCTTGTAACGGGAATAAGGCACAGCGGGAAATCCTACTTGATATTTAATATTTTTAAAAACTATCTGTTAAAAAATAAGGTGGATGAGGATCATATTATTACAGTTGAGCTGGATAGGGTAGAATATGTTCATTATAGGGAGCCTCTGGTAATTTTGGACTATATAAAAAGCCAAATAAAAGATGATAAGAACTATTACATTTTATTGGACGAAGTGCAGATGTTAAAACAGTTGGAGGCTGTTTTAGATTCCTTATGGAGTATAAACAATGTTGATATATACCTTACCCTAAGCAATACAAATTATTTATCCGGCGATATATTAAGGGATTTTATGGGTCGTTGTGATGAAATACATGTCTATCCCCTCACTTTTAAGGAGTTCAGCAATGTATATAATGGCGAGCGAGTTTGGAAAAATTATTATACCTATGGCGGCCTGCCTTTAGTTTGTACTATGGAAACCGAAGAAGAAAAAACGGAATACCTTACTAATTTGTTTGAAGAAAGCTATATAAAGGATATACTGGAAAGGAACAGCATAGAAAAAACTGAAGAATTAAACGATTTAATCAATATACTCGCCTCA
>JAAZPT010000192.1 GCA_012797085.1 Christensenellaceae bacterium
GATATTTGGAAGCCTATTTTTACTTCCGTCCGGAGGAGGCCGGTGTTTATGCGGTACAAGCCATAGTAAAGAATGCTAAAGGTGAAGTAAAGGATATCTGTACATCCAACGCTTGCGATGTTATAGTAAAACCTTTAAATATTAATGCATACTATGTGCCGCCTTTGCCCAATGCAGCAGGTAAAAGGGTATATGTTAAAGCGTATGGAGCTGGTGGTGTAGCACCTTATTATTTCGCCTATTATGTTTATAAGGGTTCTACTGCAATAGTAAAAACACCCTATGAATATTATCGCCATTCCTATAATTATAAAATAAGCAGCCCGGGCAATTATAGGGTGGTTGCATTTGTAAAGGATGCACAGGGCGCAATAAAAGTAAAATACCTTGATTGGTTTACTGTGCCGTAAAACTTAGCCTTTGTTAAATTATGGTTTTAAGAAAAACCGAAGCATCGGCATATAGCCGGTGCTTTTTATATAGCAAATAAAAAAATAAGTTGTAAAAATTCCACAAACACACAAAAAAGTGTTGACATAAAAATTTTGTTGATGTATAAGTAAATTTTAAAGAAGTGACAAAACTATACTGACCGACCCTATAAAAGTTACTAATAGTACAACAGTATTAAAACTGAATAGGAGGGTAATTATGAAGTACACAAAAAAAGTAATAAGCCTAATGCTAATATTGGTACTAATGCTAAGCATAGTGCCTTTTGGGGCAACGGAATCAACAGAAGATCCAGCTGCCATTGAGGACGTTTCAGACCCGAGCCCATTGGAAAATCCTGCACCAATGGAACAACAAGCCCCGGAAGAACAGCCGCCGGCAGAACAAACACCCACCCTCACAGAAGCTCCGACGCCCGTTGAAACAGAATCCCCCACAGAACAACCTACTATAACGGAACAACCCACGCCCCCGGAGGAGCCAACGACAGCCCCTACCCCCGAAGAGCCAACCCAAGAGCCTTTGCCAAGCCCAACTGTACAAGCCGAAATTGATGATAAAGCCGGCTGGGAACATGCCCCGCAATATATAGATTATAGTTCTTATGAAATAGGCTTAGGCAATAGTTTTGAAGTTTTCTTAACAGATTTTTATGGTGGCACGGGCAGGTATACCTATTCATATTATATTTATAATAATAACAATGTTGTAGTGCAAAAAACAGGATATACCATAAACAGCAGATATACATATACACCAAAAGCATTAGGCAAATACTATGCTGTTGTGTATATTAAAAATGACAATGGTGATATAAGAACAATAAAATCAGATAAAAGAAGGGTTGATGTTATTGAAAAACTTATTCCTCTTTATGTACAAGCCAATGTTCTTACTAACAATATAGTTTTGGGCGATGCAAAACATTTTAAAATTGAAAGTAATGGAGGAAACGGCTCCACACCCCATCTGCATACCTACTATGTATATAAAAACAATAAAATTATAGAAAAATTTTCTTATAAACAGTCGGTGAAGGATGGACACTACTTCTCCACAGAAGTAGTATATACGCCAAAAAGTCCCGGCAAATACATGTTTTCAGTATTTGCAAAGGATGCAGCGGGTAGAACAACACTTGCCTACACAGATGCTTTTTTAGTAACAGGAGCCGCATTAAATTTACGTGCAAGTGTAAATAAAATTGAAAAAATTAATGAAATAGCCACTGTAGTTGCAGAGGCAAATGGAGGCTCAGGCACATACCAATATGCCTATTATGTTTATAAAGATAATGCAATAATTCAAAAGGTATGGTATACAGCCAATGCTAAATTTTACTATATCCCCAAAAGCGAAGGCAGATATAAGGTGCAGGTTTTTGTTAGGGATAGTCTTGGTGCTGTAAAAACAGAATTTACCCAAGAGTTTTATGTAACAAGCCCTTGTTTAAGTGCTGATATTCGCTATATTAGGAAGGGTGCTGACTGTTTTTATTGCAAAACATATGCCAAGGGAGGGGTACCACCTTATAAATATGCCCATTATATATACGAAAATGAGGTTCTTGTGGAAAAGTTGCCATATGCTGATGGTGTTGTAGATATTGACAGCATAGATCTTTATAATGATCCTGATAATTATGGTTATTATTATGAGCTTAAATATACCCCCAAAAATCCAGGTTTTTACAAAGTAATTGCCTTTGTAAAGGATGCTACAGGCAAAATAAAAACTTCAACAACAGGTAGTATTGACTATGTAAAGAACTGGCTAGAAAATGTTGCACCCCCACAAATTGAAAGCAGTATAGGTTTAGGAAACTCTATAAATGTAAAAACATATTTAAGACATGGGACGGGCATTTATAAATATGCGTATTATATTTATAAAGACGGCAAAATATTGCAAAAATTTCCATATACAAGCAATCCAACCCTTGTTTACAGGCCAACAAGTATAGGTACATATCAAGTAAAAGTTTTTGTAAAGGATGATTTATCATCCGGTCATTCAATGAGCAATACATGCATTGTTAAGCCTCTTGAACCTTTAGAGTTTTA
>JAAZPT010000193.1 GCA_012797085.1 Christensenellaceae bacterium
AACTCGGGGCATGTGGAGACTATAGCGTTGATACAAAAGATGTAAATATAGAAATCCTGCATTTTAAGCAGTTTTATAAGCATTTTGTCTTCGATAAAGATGAAGAAGGATACGTCAAAAAGACCCAAAAAAACTACATGGACGTAAGAGTAGTTTTACAACTGGTATGAGGAGACACAAAGAAAAATATAATAAGATAAAACCCATTTTATACTTTCTACAAGAGTAGCTTAAATAAGGCTGCTCTTTTTTATTTTAAAGAGAGGAGGTAGGAATGAATTTTGATTATTTTTATAATAGGCAATCTGAAATGTATAACTTCATTAGGTTACCTATGGTATTAATGGAAGATGAAGTTTTTGAGAGTATTTCTATTGAAGCAAAAGTTTTGTATTCATATATGCTTAATCGAATGGGTCTTTCATATAAAAATGGCTGGATAGATGAAGATGGAAAAGTCTTTATTTACTACACAATGGATGCTATTAAAGAGCAATTTAACTGTGCTAATGATAAAGCCTTAAAGATTATGAATGAGCTTGATACAAAATCAGGAATTGGATTGATAGAAAAGAAAAGACAAGGACTTGGAAAACCAAATAGGATATATGTTAAAGATTTTATGAGTGTTTTCTCTGATTCTAATAATAGAAATCCAGATTTCCGAAAAGCAGAAGTCCAGACTTCCGATAATCGGAATTCAAGAACTCCGAATAACAGACTTCAAGATTTCCGAAAATCGGAAGGTAATTATAACAATATTAATAATAATGAGTTAAGAAAGAATGATTTTAGTAAAGGACAAAAACCTTATGGAATATATAAAAATATATTTTTGACTGATGAAGAATACAAGGACTTAACAAATGAGTTAGGAAGCAGAATTAATGAGTACATTGATAGATTGTCATCTTACATGAAAGCAAATAACAGAGTTTATCAGGATCACAAGGCAACGATAATCAATTGGTATCTTAATGATCAGGCAAAAAACATTAATGACAATTCAACAAGAAAAATGAATTACGATATAGGAGAGAGTTTATGAAAAGCTTAAAAGATTTTGTATTAAGAGAAAATGATATTGAAAGAAATGGACATATCTATTGCAAGGTATGTGGTAAAAGAGTAGATGGAGAATTAGTTTACCTTGGATTTACAAAGTTTATTCCCAGAATTAAATGTGAATGTGAAATAAAAAGAGATAAGGAAAATGAAGAAAGAGAAAGACTGATGAAAATATCGTCATTGAAAAGAGATTGCTTCTCATCGCCGCTCCAACACCAATATACTTTTGAGAAATTCTTAAATGAAAAAGGTCAAGCCTATAAGGTTGCCTATAATTATGCCAAAAGTTTTGAGCAAATGAAAAAAGACAATGTTGGACTTTTATTTTATGGAGATGTTGGTAGTGGAAAGACTTATCTTGCTTGTTCTATTGCAAATGAATTAATCGAAAGAAAACAAATTAAAGTTAAGATTATGAATTTATCTCAGGTTATAAATCAAATACAAAAATCTGCATTTAGGCTAGATTCAAACGAAATTATAGATAACCTATCTAATATTCCATTGTTAATCTTAGATGACCTTGGAATTGAAAGGGATACATCTTATGCAAGAGAACAGGTATATAACATTATAAACTCAAGATACTTAAAGGGTAGGCCGACAATTTTTACTACAAACTTATCATTGGAAATTATTCAAAATCCAAACATTGACCTTGAGTATCAGAGGATATATTCAAGAATACTTGAAATGACAATACCAGTTAAAGTTACGGGAGAAGATTTTAGAAGAAAAATCCATCAAGAGAAGTTAAGAAAATACAAAGAGTTACTTTTATATGGAGGTGGAATAGATGATTAATGAAGAAGTATCTAGGTCGAGTCTTAATCTTGAAGTAAGACTTGCAAAAGCAACAAGTAAAGCAATTCTTGATGCCTTAAAGAAAGTACACAAGCAAATAGAAACACAAGGAGGCTTAAAAAATGTAATAAAAAATAACGGAGAAGAAGTAAAACTAAAAGATATGGTTAAAAAGGGACAGTTAGAAGAAATTAATCTAAAAGATCCTGAGTTAAAAGAATTAAAGAAAATTTTAAATAAACATGGAGTGAAGTTTTCTGTTATGAAGGATAAGGAAACTGGTAACCACTCTGTATTTTTTCAATCTAAGGATATAAAAGTAATGGAACATGCCTTTAAAAAAGCGGTTAAGGCTTCTGAAAAAAAGGCCGATAGAAAAGATTCAATAACGAAGACTATAAATAAGTTTAAAGATATGGCTAAGGACACAATCAGCAAAGATAAAGTTAAAAATAAACATAAGGAGCAAAGCTTATGATAAGTAATTTAAAAACATTTGAAAATAAGAATTTTGGGAAACTCACTGTTATAGGAAAAGACGGTGAGTCTTTTTTTATAGCTAATGAAGTAGCAACTATGTTAGGATATGTTAATCCAAGAAAAGCTGTTTATGACCATGTAGATGAAGAAGATAAGGGTGTAACGAAATGGAACACCCCTGGAGGAATACAGAATATTTCAATAATTAATGAATCAGGATTGTATTCACTTATCCTTTCATCAAAACTCCCACAAGCAAAAATATTCAAAGCTTGGGTAACTAGAGAAGTCTTACCAAGTATTAGAAAAAACGGAGGATATATAGTAGGGCAAGAAAAGAAAACTAATGAAGAAATACTTGCAGATGCAATTCTTGTAGCCAATAGAATTATTGCCGA
>JAAZPT010000022.1 GCA_012797085.1 Christensenellaceae bacterium
ATCTTTGATTTTTTCAATTAATTTTTTATATTTTGCCGGCTTTAACATGGCTTCAAATGCAGATTTTTGTACCCTGAAGCCAAAGCTTAACAATGCTTTAACCATTTGGTATCGCCTTTTATTGTCGCTTATATCGTATATTATTAGCACAAAATATTTTTTATCTTTCTTTTCGTTTACATCGCCTGTATCAAAACTAAAAGGATCGTTAACACCCTTGCTGTCAATATTAAAATCTTCCATAATCACCTCAACATAAAAGGGCTGTAATCGCTTGGATTTTTATTTTCTATTGCCTTACAAAGCTGCAAAACCTGCATGTCAAAAGCCCTGCGATAGCTTATTGGATAATCTATATAAGATAAGTACTTTGAGCTGCTTCTAATTTTTTCTTCAAAGCTTTTTAAAAAAACTCTCATTGCGTTTCTATTTAAAAACACGGCGCCGGTTTCTTCATTTTTATAAAAATCATCCGGGGAAATTTCATTTTTGCTTATTAATGATAATACCGTTGAATCTACTATTACAGCACGCCATTCTTCAATTAAATCGCTTGCAAGAGTTGGGTGTTTTTCTTTATCCTGATGTATAAAGCCAAAATATGGGCTTAAGCCTCTGCCCTCAATTGCAGCGTACATTTCATTAATTAAAATGCTATAACCTAAGCTTAGCATAGAGTTTACAGGGTCTCTGGGCGGGCGCCTGTTTCTGCCGTTAAAGTTAAAACCTTTTTTGGGCACTAATTTGCTTATGCCTTTAAAGTATTCTTTAGCGGCAGAGCCCTCATAGCCAATAGCCTCATTCAATGTATTAACTTGTTTTATTTTTTTATTTAGCTGTTTAATGGTTTCAATTTCATTATCCAAGATGTTATGGTTTCTTTCATAGCGCCTTAATAATACAATTTGATTGTTGATTTTTGCACTTAATATTATTTTAGCTAAATTTAAAGCAAATTGTTCATCACAAGCAGCAAAAACTTGCGCCTTTTGCCTTGAGGTGTTTACATGGATTGTAGAAGACAGTTTTCCAAAATAATTGCCACTTGAAGAAAAATATTGAACCTGTATACCCGCCTTTAAGCATGCACCTAAGCATTGAGTGCTTAATTGAGCATTGCCAAAAACAGTTATACCGTCAATGCTTTCAAAGGGTATTGTATGAACCATTCCATCAGCATAATTTATTTTCAACTGTCCACTTTCAATATTAAGCTTAGCTTTACTATCTGTAATATATATTTGACTCATAGTACACCTCTATAGCGTATCTTTAATTTTTTGATTAATTAAATCATATATATTCAAACTGTTATCCTTTATTTTATTACCATAGGTTCTTTTTAACAAAAATCTAAGTTTTTTTAATGCGGAATTTGTATCTAAATATTCCACTCTTTGTAAATCGTGAGCCAACTCATTGCGTGCAACCAAATAATCTCTAATTTCATCAAATTTATTAACAGTTTCCTCATCTAATTTTTTATGTCTCATAATGGCAACATATTCTTCAATGTTATAGCTGGGTTTTTCTATATAATAGGAATTTATTTTTTTACTATAATAATCATTTAGGCAAGCAATAGCTTCATTTTTATCAATACTGCCGGTATAGCTTTTAGCTATATATTCAATCAATGGTTTTAATAGCAACACAAAATAAGATAGTTCTCCGGTTTTTGCCTTGTTGCTTAATATGCAATAATAATCGCATGCTTTTTTAGCTTCACTATCTTTTGTAAAACTAAATTGATTATTAATATCTTTCATTTTAAGATATTCATTATTATCATCTTGCCTTAAAACAGCATATTTAAGCAAGTTTAAAGCTTCAGCACTAAATAAAAACTCATTATCTTTTAAAATTTCATAAGCAGCCCTATATTCAAAATTATCAACAAGGGCAACAATATATCTTTGCATGGCAGTTTTTCTAAAAGATAATATATTGGGCTCTATACAACGATTTTGAGTTATATATTTACCGTTCTCCATTAAATCGTCAAAGTTATCATCTATGTTTC
>JAAZPT010000023.1 GCA_012797085.1 Christensenellaceae bacterium
AATTATTGTTTTGGTTGTTCTTTCCATGTATTGTCAATAAAGGACTATTAACATTAGGAAATTGTGTGCCTGTTATAAACAAGGTTCCATATTGAAAAGATCTCCCGTTGTATCCTTTGCTCATATAATATTTGGGGTCTTCGGAATAAACTACAACTTGATTCATTTTGTTGTCATGGCTTAATAAAAACCCTACTGCATTTGGTGCCACTTTTTTTAAATAATCGTAGTCAACCATATAATGTACATCTGTTTTTATTATTTCATTATTGGAACTTATACTACTGGTATTTTCTATACTAATATTAACTCCATCTGTTTTTATATTCAAAAACTTTGTTTCAATTATCTGTCCATTATAATTTAAAGGCCATAATAAAACAAAAACTATAAGGTATATCGTTGCTCTAATTTTATTGTTTTTTAAAATATCAATAAACATTCTACACTTCCTTTGAATACTGCAATAATTATATTAACATAGATTAATACTAAAAGTAAATATTTATCAAGTTTTACCTTTATAATAAACTGCCCTATATGGTATAATTAGTTCAAACAAAAAAGAGGTGACGATATGAAACGAGCATTAATTATTTTAATATTAATATTAAGTTTATCTAATGCTTTAGCAAGTGAAGAACTTAATATTGGTGATACGCTTTTTTTCGGCAAGTATGAGCAAGATAATATTTTAGAAAACGGCAAGGAAGACCTTGAATGGATAGTATTGGATAAGCAGGAAAATAAAGCCCTTTTAATTACTAAATATTGTATTGATACTGTTATTTTTTATCCGGAAAGAGTACCTATGTATTGGGGAAAATCGGACCTGAGAGCTTGGATGAATGATGCATTCATAAAAGAAACATTTAGCCCTGATGAGCAAAGTCGTATACAAGTTACTATAAATAAAAACGAAAATCCTCACGGCATGAAAGGTGCAGGAGACGATACTGCTGATATGGTTTTTCTACTTAGTAAAGCTGAGTTGTTGCATTATTTCCCTAATCAAGAAGATAGAGTTGCTTATCCCACAGAACTTGCCATATCTAAAGGTTGTACCCTTGACCCTAAAACCGGCAGTTGTAGATGGTGGACCAGAACAACGGGTGCCAGAAAAATGGATGTTTGCGGCGTTCGTTTAGACGGCCGTGTTAGCGCATATGGTATGCAAGATGTAGATTGGCCAACAAATACCATGCGCCCTATAATGTGGATAAAAATTAACGATTAAATAATTTTTTTAACCTTAATAAAAACAAAAAACAGACAAAACTCTTTTTATGTTTGAGCATTGTCTGTTTTTTATAATTATTTCCTAAATATTTATATTTGTGAAAATACTTTAGCCAAGTCATCATAGATTGCTAAATCTACATGGGCATCTATGGCTGTGGGCTCATTATTTATAAGCACAAGATGTTTTCCTCTAAAGTAGCTAACATAGCCTGCCGCCGGGTATACCACAAGGGATGTACCACCTACAATAAGCATATCGGCATTATATATAGCCTCTATACTTTCATGGGTTATATCGCTGTCTAACGGTTCACCGAACAGTACTACACTTGGGCGAACAACTCCACCACAATGACAATATGGAACCCCATCAAATTTATCAACAAAAGCTTTATCATAGTTTTCATAACAGGACATACAATAGTATCTATAAATAGAGCCATGAAGCTCCAGTACATTTTTACTGCCTGCCAGTTGATGAAGGCCATCAATATTTTGTGTAATAACCGCCTTTAGTTTTCCCTCTTCTTCAAGCTGCACAAGGCGCTTATGCACTATATTGGGCTGATAGCCGTCCTTCATATTATCACGATAGTAATTATAATATATGGAGGGGTCCTTATCTAAAAACTTTTTGCTAAGTATATCCTCAAGGGAGTAGTCATATTTTCTTTTATACATGCCGTTTGCTCCCCTATAATCTGGTATGCCGCTTGCTGTTGATACACCTGCACCACCTAAAAACACTATATTGTTGCATTCTTCTATCCAATTTTTTAACAACTTAATTTTAGCCTCATTACTATTGTTTTGA
>JAAZPT010000194.1 GCA_012797085.1 Christensenellaceae bacterium
ATAATGGTCTATGCCTTCCTGGCTCCACTCATCTTTTTTAGGCTGTATTCTGCTCCATTCTATACTGAAGCGATAAATGTCGTGCTTTGCATCCTTTAATAGTTGTGTATCCTCTTCAACACGGTTATAGTGGTCACAGGCTGTAAAACAACTTTCATTGTTTTTAATTTTACCCTGCTCGCCCCAATGGTACCAGTTGCAGTTTTTATCGCCACCCTCAATTTGTGTTGATGCAGTAGCGCTGCCAAATAAAAAATCTTTAGGGAAGCTAAAAGCTTTCATAATTTCCTCCTGCTGTTAAATTGTATTTGTTAAAGTATAACATTTGACCAATAAAATTACAATTTAATACCTTATAAATTTTTTGTAAACAAAAAATGTTTATCATTATATATATTAATTTGACTAAAGCTTTAAAATCGTTTAAAATACCGCTGTAACTTTATATTTGTATGGAGGATAATGTGGGAGTAGTAGTTGCCAAATTTGGTGGTAGTTCCCTTTCAGAGGCTACACAGTTTCAAAAAGTTAAACATATAATTTCCCTTGATAATAGGCGCTTATTTATAGTACCAAGTGCGCCGGGTAAACGTAACTCTAAGGATGAAAAGGTTACGGATATGCTTCTTAAATGTCACGAACTTAACGAAAAGGGCGAGGATATTGCCGATGTATTTAATAAAATTCGTGAGCGTTTTACATCCATAGCAAGTGATTTAAAATTAAAGATTGATATACATGGTGTACTTAATGAAATAGAAGTTAATATACGCAGCGGGGCAAGCAAAATGTATTGTGCAAGCCGTGGCGAATATGTAAATGGCATGCTTTTAGCCGATTATTTGGGTTATAATTTTTTTGACCCTGCAGGTTCAATTCTTTTTAGTGATGACGGTAACTTTGATAGCGAGCGAACAAACAGAACAGTGGCTGAAAAGCTTTGTTCCCTTGAAAATGCAGTTATTCCGGGCTTTTACGGCAGTAAAGATAATGGTGAAATTCAAACATTCAGCCGTGGAGGCAGTGATATAAGCGGTGCAATTGTGGCAAGGGCTCTTTGTGCCGAAGTTTATGAAAACTGGACCGATGTATCGGGCTTTTTAATGGCAGATCCGCGCATAGTTGAAAATCCGCTTGAAATTAGGGAACTTACATACAGGGAGCTTAGGGAGCTTTCCTATATGGGAGCAACGGTATTGCATGAGGATGCCATATTCCCTGTAAATAAAGCGGGGATATCAACAAACATACGAAATACAAACTATCCGGAGCATCCGGGCACGATTATAAGGCACGTTATGCGCACTGAAGAGGCCATACCCAAAAAGCATGTAATAACGGGTATAGCCGGCAAACAGGGCTTTGACGTTATCACCATAGAAAAATCCATGATGAACAGCGAAGTAGGTTTCGGTATGCGTGTGCTTCAAGCCTTATACGAATTTGGAATATCCTTTGAGCATCTCCCGACGGGTATTGACTCCATTTGTGTAGTTGTAGACCATAAAAATTTTGACCTTTATAGAAACAGTGTAATAAAAAGAATTTATGAGCTTGTACAGCCGGACTCCGTTAATGTAAGTGAAAACATGGCAATTATTGCCACTGTCGGTAGAGGCATGGTACGAAATCCGGGAACAGCTTCAAGATTATTTACAGCCCTCTCTGAAGCAAAAATTAATATTAGAATGATAGATCAAGGAAGCAGTGAGCTATCTATACTTGTCGGCATAAACGATGAAGATTTTACAAAGGCTGTTAAAGCTATTTATAACGCCTTTGTAAAATAGGCTTTTCAGTTGGGTTTGGAAAGGAAATACAATGCTTAATAATGAAGAAATATCAAACGCTTGCAAGGTAAACATTCCGGCTAATAATGACTTTGCAGTTGTTGCCAGAATGATGCTTTGTGGTGCCTGTGCAATCTATAATATGGATATTGATGTTATTGAAGATTTAAAAATTGCATCGGATGAAGCTATATGTTGCCTTTTAAACCAACCGGGAATGGCAAGCAGCATTGATATCACTGCCGAAAATACGAAGGCGGGCATAATAGTTGAGTTTATGGCGCTTTCAGCAAGCATTACTCAAACAAGGGAAAAATCGGATGTTGATCTTACCAGAGCCATATTGGAAACCCTTATACCTAAAGTTAACATATGCTCTGATGATAGGGGAGTTTTCTGTATAACATTTTTCTTCCCTAACAATGAGGAATAAATGAACGAGTCTGCATTAATACCCCTTTTAAATCAGTATAGAGAAAACCCTTCCCCGGAAATTATGGAAAAACTTGTGGAAGGCTATATTCAAATACCAAAAACTTTAGCAAGCAGGTTTAAAGGGCAGGGTGTTGATGAGGATGACCTTTTTCAAGTGGCAAGTATGGCGCTTATGAAGGCTATTGAACGTTTTGATCCGCATTTGGGCAATAAATTTATTACCTTTGCAACTCCAACAATAGTTGGCGATTTGCGTAACTATATCAGGGATAAGGGCGGCATAATGCGCACAAGCCGCACAACAAGATCGATATTGTATAAAATGCAAAAAGTAAGGGATCAGTTTGAGCAAGATTATTATAGAGAGCCTACCCTGCAGGAGCTTGCAGATGCTATGGAAATAAGCAGGGAAGAGCTGATTAAAGTAATTGTACAAAGGGACCAGGCCATTGTAACAAGCCTTGATGTTGTAATAAATGATGAGGAAAACGACACCTTGGCAAGCTTTATTGGCACATTGGAAGAGGGCTATAAACAGGTTGATGATCAAAGCCTTATAGAGTGGATAAAAAACCATACCAACTCTCAAGAGTTTGCCCTTTTAGAGTTTAGATTTATTGATGAATTAAGCCAGCGTGAAACTGCTAAAAAACTTGGGGTATCTCAAATGCAAATATCACGTTTGGAAAAACGTATTATAACAAGGTTAAAAACATTGGCAGAGGCACATTAGGAGGCTAAATGCGAAGAAACAAGCAACTTCCACCGCAACAGATGACGCCCAATCAGGGGGGCTTCGGTGCTATGCCTCCAAATCAGGCTTATCCACCACAACAGATTCCGCCTCAAGGTTTTCCACCGCAACAGATGCCCCCGCAGGGTTTCCCGCCACAGCAAATGCCGCCCCAAGGCTTCTCGCCGCAAATGCCACCACCTCAAATGCCTGACCCTATGGCAGACCCTAATCTTATGGGAGGTATGCAGGGGGCACCGGCGCCAAACAAACCTCAAAGCGATAATACTTTTGTTAAGCTATTATCCGTTATTGTTGCCATAGGTGCGGTACTTTACTTGTTATCCTATGCTTATAATGTATTTGTACCCAGTGGTACAAATTTTGCCAGTGTAAAAAGTGCAACAGTTGGGCAAACATACCAAGGCGATGTGCTTATTGTACGTGATGAAACTGTATATGACGATGAGGGTATAACAAACATACAGTATGTTGCAGAGGAAAACAGCCATGTAGCCCGCTCCAATGTTGTGTGCTATGTTTACACCGCCGGCTATAGTCAAAGGGAAAGAACGGCCCTTCAAAACTATAGGGAACAGATTAAACTATATCAAATAGAACTTTTAAATAATGAGAATACCTTTGACCAAAAGATGGATAGGCTCGTTGCCGATGTAAACACAAGGGCTCTTGAAGTGAGGAGTATTGTTCAGGGTGGTAGCGGCAACATGCTGAACCTTGAAAATGTACTTGGGAATGCCATAGATTCAAGGCAAATGTATTTTAGAGAAAAATATGCTGATGACCAACGTCTAAGCAGGCTTTATGATGATGAGAGTACACAGCTGAAGCGTATTGAAAGCTGGAAAAAACAAAACCACGCTTCTTTTGATGCAATTGTCAGCTTTTATACAGATGGCTACGAGTATGGCCTTACTGTAAAAAACTTTGAAGAGTTTTCGCCTGCTCAAGTACAAAGGATGATAAATGGTGAAAAACCGGAGGAGACTGCCGCAAGAAGAGGCAGAATGGATATTTACAGAATGGTTAGGGAGGGCGATTGGTATGCCCTTATGCTTATAAACAACAGTACGTGGAACCCCGTACAGGGTAATACTTTAAGGCTAACTTTGGAACAGTTCAGCAACACCACAGTTGATGCTACAATACAATCCTTTGCAAAAAGCGGCAATAGCCTGCTTTTAAGGTTAAGAATAAGCTCAAATGTGCAGGATGTTATGTATATAAGGTCCTGCCGTGCACAAATAGGTGAATATTCCGATGCTATAAGCGTTCCGGAACGAGCTTTGTTTACCCAAAACGATACCCTTGGCGTTGTTGTTGTAAGAGGCACCCAAAAACTTTTTGTACCTGTTGAACTTATATCAAAGGCCAATGGTGAGGCTTATATTAAACCCCAATATGCCAATACATTACATATTGGCGATACGGTTCAATTATTTTAGTAAAGGAAATATTATGAGTAATTTAAACAGCGAAATTTTAGCACAAAGGTTAGAAAAAGTAAAAAATGACATACTTTCGAACTGCTGGGATAAAAACAACCCACCGAGCCTTGTTGCTGTAACAAAAACCGTTGATGCCAACATAATTAATATGTTGCCGCCCTTAGGTCAAATAGATATTGGCGAAAACAGAGCTCAGTCAATTGTGGAAAAATTGCCGCAAATTGATAAAAAAATCAACATTCATTATATTGGTAGATTGCAAACTAATAAAATTAAGTATATAATAAACGATATATGTTTGGTTCATTCGTTGGATAGGCCTAGATTAGCAGATGAATTAAACAAACAAGCTTTAAAATCAGGCTTGAATATACCTGTGCTTGTTCAGGTTAATATAGCGCAGGAAGCTCAAAAGTCAGGCTTTGAAAAAAATGAAGCATACAGCTTTATAAAAAAAGCAAAGGATTACCCTGCATTAAGCATAAAAGGCCTTATGGCGATGATGCCCTTTATTGATGATGAATTGCAATTGGCAACATACTTTAAAGCTATGCGCAATATGTTTGACGATATAAGGCAAGCTGCCTACCCCAATGTAGTTATGGAGCACCTTTCCATGGGTATGACTAATGACTTTAAAATCGCTGTTAGCGAAGGTTCTACTATGGTTCGTGTTGGTTCAGCGCTATTTGTATAAATTACAGGAGTGAATATAGTGGATTATAATTATTACAACAATGCCTATAATACAGAGGCAGAAAGCCCCAAAAAAGCCAATCAATTTGTTGGCAAGGTGAAAAACGCCTGGAACAATTTGTGGCAAAAAAACAAAAAAGCCGATAATGTAAATGAACAGTATCAGCCTAATTACCAAGCTCCAAACCAATACATGGATCAAATGCCCTATTCACCACAACAAGATGAGCAATTTGGAGATCAACAGGATTATGGCAGTTTGCGTGGGGGCTATAGGTCAAGAAACACCCAGTATTCTTCTCCGATGTATGATAATCAGTCTTATGAGCAACAAACTAATTATGATAATCAGTATTATAATCAATATGCGCCACAGCAAGATTATTATAGCCAACAACAATATAATCCGAATACTTATAACCAAGGCTTTAATACATCAGAGCAACAAATGCCTTTCCAAACTGCAAATTCAGCGCAATTTGCAACGAATAATGTTGTGGGTTTTAAGTCCGGTGAAGTTGTAAACGATCCAAATGTGATTAAAATTGGCGTTTACGCACTTTTTGAAAGTGCAAACTGCATTGATTTAATTGTTCAAATGCAATCTTCATCATTATTTTTTGTAAATATGGAAAACTTTGCAGACGTGGATAAAATACGTTCAAGTAAGGATATTATACTTGGCGCTTGTTATGCCCTTAATTATACAATGATATGTATAGGCTCAAGCAACATGTACCTTATTTGTCCAAAAACCGTTGCTGTTAATATGAATGATGCAACACGTGGTTTTTTGGAAAGCATAGTTAGCAGAAAAAAAACTAAAAGCAGATACACAGCAAATACGGATGATGCCTTTGATAATGGCATTGATTTTAATGAGGAAACACCTACTTCCCAGGTGAGGTATGGTAGACGCATAAACTTTATTTAGAAATTAAGGAGTTTTATTTTTATGAGAGTTATTTTTAAATTTTTTGCATTTGCGGTAAGCATTTATTCCTATGCTTTATTAGCATATTTAATACTTACATTTGTATTACCGAACCATCAAATTACTAAATTTTTAAAGGATATATCAGAGCCTTTTTTAACACCGGTTAGGAACACATTATTTAAATGGATACCGGCCTTAAGAGATTTACCCTTTGATATTACACCAATTGCAGCATTTTTCCTTTTAGGTATAGTTGA
>JAAZPT010000195.1 GCA_012797085.1 Christensenellaceae bacterium
GTTTATAGTAAATGTTTTTTTAGCTATGGTATAAGAGGTAAGGCTAAAAAGAAAGATGGTAGCATAGATTTTGAGGCGCTAAAAAGAGCATCTCGCCAAAATATAAATAATATGGTTGATAGTATTAAAAGCAACGATAGAATGCTTGTAAGTGGCCAATGTGTTTATGATAGCTATTTACGTGAACCCTGTATCAACATTAAGTCATTATCCAGAATGCCAAAGGATATTAGAATGGATAATTGTGAAAACAAACGTGTTGAACTTCATTTACATACACAAATGAGTGCCATGGATGCTGTTAGCCCGGCCGCTGATTTGATAGAAAGGGCTGCTAAGTGGGGTCATAAAGCTATAGCTATAGCAGACCACGGAGTGGTTCAGGCCTTCCCCTCCGCCTTTGCTGCTGCAAAAAAACACAAAATTAAACTTATACCAGGCTGTGAACTTTACATGTGTGATTATGCGGTACCAATTAAAAACGCAAAGGATATAAGCACAAAAGAGCCTATAGTAGTGCTTGACTTTGAAACTACCGGTCTAAGTACCAACCACGATAGAATTATTGAAATAGGTGCAGTAAAGCTGCTTGACGGTACAATTGTTGATACATTTAGCACATTGGTTAATCCGGGTACAGCCCTTAACCCAAAAATAACAGAATTAACCGGTATAACCGATATAATGCTAATTAATATGCCTAAGCCCCATGAGGCCGTTAAAAAATTATTAAGTTTTATTGGAGATAATGCTATAGCTGCCCATAATGCACCCTTTGATATGGGTATGCTAAATAGCGAATTAAAAAGAATGGGCACAAGCATAAATAATCAAGTTATTGATACATTAGTATTAGCAAGATCAATTTATCCCGAATTAAAAAGTTATAGACTAAAATCCCTTTGTAAACATCTTGGAGTTGTGCTTCAAAATGCTCATAGGGCAGTTAATGATGCTACGGCTACAGCCCAGTGTTTAGCGGCAATGCTTAACTTAATGTTGGAAAGAGGGGCTGATACATTTACTAAGGTAAACGAATTTTTGGATAAAGCCTCCTTTGGTAACACAAACCATATAAGTACATTAGTATCAAAGCAAGAGGGTCTAAAAAACCTTTATTATTTAGTGTCTCAAGGGCATTTAAAATATTTTCATAGAAATATGAGGATACCTCGCTTTGAGATAGAAAAGCATAGAGAGGGTCTATTATTAGGTAGTGCTTGCTCAAACGGCGAGTTGTTTCAAGCCGCATTATATGGTGCTGATGATGAAGTTTTAGAAAGCATTGCAAAGTTTTATGACTATATTGAAATTATGCCCTTAGATAACAACGCCTACTTGCTAAGGGAAAATTTAGTAACAAGCTATGATGAGATAAAACAAATTAATATAAGGCTTTATAATTTAGGTGAAAAACTTGGCATTCCCGTTGTTGCAACCGGTGATGTTCACTTTACAGACCCGGACGACTCCATATATAGGGCAATAATAAAGGCAAGCATGAATTATAGTGATTTTGATAAACAGGAGCCCTTATATTTTAAAACTACCGAGGAAATGTTGGATGCCTTTAGTTACCTTGGTGAAAATGCCGCCTATAAGGTGGTTGTAGAAAATACTAATTTGATTTCTGATATGGTTGATAATATTAGGCAATACCCTAAACACCCTGATGGCGAATTTGCTGTAACATTCCAACCCTTCTGGGAAGATGCCGAGGAAAACATCAAAAATAGCACCATAGAAAAGGCCAAAGAATACTATGGTTACCCTTTCCCCGATATTGTTCAGAAGCGTTTGGACAAGGAGCTTAAAAGTATACTTGGCTATGGCTTTGGTACCCTTTATAACATTGCCCAAAAGCTTGTAAAAAAATCCAATGATGATGGTTATGTTGTTGGAAGTAGAGGCTCTGTAGGTTCAAGTTTTGTTGCTACAATGTGTGGTATTACAGAGGTTAATCCTCTTCCTCCCCATTATAGATGTGCAAAATGCAGTTACAGCAATTTTGAAGTTCCAAAAGAATATACTTGTGGTATAGACCTGCCTGATATGCTTTGCCCTGAATGTGGTGAAGCTATGATAAAAGACGGTTATAATATCCCCTTTGAAGTATTCTTGGGCTTTGAAGGCGATAAGGTGCCTGATATCGATTTAAACTTTAGTGGTGAATACCAAGCTAAAGCTCATGCTTATGTTGAGGAGCTTTTTGGTAGTGATTTTGTTTACAGAGCAGGTACCATTTCTGCCATGGCGGAAAAAACAGCCTTTGGCTATGTTAACAAATACCTGGAGATGAAGGGTACTACCGCAAGCCGTGCCCATAAAGAAAGGCTTGCTCAAGGTCTTATCGGTATAAAAAGAACCACCGGCCAACACCCGGGTGGCATTGTGGTTTTGCCAAAAGAATATTCAATATATGACTTTACACCAATACAGCACCCTGCTGATGATAGCACAGGTAACACAATAACAACCCACTTTGATTTTACTTCCATGCACGATATATTGGTTAAATTGGATATACTTGGTCATGATGATCCAACTATGTTGCATGACTTGGAACATTTAACCGGCGTAAAGTATACAGATATACCTTTAGATGATAAAAAGGTTATGAGCCTGTTTACAAGCCCGGAAGCTTTGGGCGTTAAACCGGAAGATATATTGAGTCCCACAGGTACATTAGGTGTACCTGAATTTGGTACTGAATTTGTACAAAGCATGTTAATACAAACTAAACCAACTACAATGGATGAGCTTTTAAGAATATCCGGCCTATCCCATGGTACTGATGTTTGGGCAGGCAACACAGAAGAAATTATTAAATGTGGGGATGCAAAATTATCAGAATGCATTTGTACCAGAGATGATATTATGAACGCTTTGATTCGCTATGGTCTTGACAATAAACTTTCCTTTGATACTATGGAGCGTGTTAGAAAAGGCCGTGGTTTACCTGATGATACAGTAGAAATAATGAAGGCTAATAATGTTCCTGATTGGTTTATTGGTAGTTGTCAAAAAATTAAATATATGTTTCCTAAAGCTCATGCCTGTGCCTATGTAATTATGGCATTGCGTATAGCTTATTATAAGGTTTATTATCCATTACAATACTATGCTGCATACTTTACAATTAGAAGCGTGGGTTTTGACTCATCAACCATGATATTGCCAAATGAGGTACTTAAAGAAAAAATAAAAAACTTTGGTAAAGATAGTGGCAGAGTTGGAGAAAAACTTACACCAACGGAAAAAGATGAACTCTATGCTTTACGTATGACATTGGAGATGCAAAGCAGGGGAATAAAGTTTTTACCCGCAGATATATACAAAAGTGATTCACACTTGTTTTTGCCTGAGGGAGATAATTCCCTTAGGGTCCCCTTTAATACTTTGCCGGGTCTTGGCTCTTCCGTTGCGGAAAATATAGTTGCTGCAAGAAATGAAGTCCCCTTTAAAA
>JAAZPT010000196.1 GCA_012797085.1 Christensenellaceae bacterium
ATAACTGATGTAACTCAATATCCATACGTAGGTTCAACACCAATTGCTATATTACCTGTAGATTTACCAACCCCCACCCCAAGACAAGCTCTTGAATTTACATATCAAGTATATGAAGTTCCAAAGCTCAATCTAAAATTTGAGGCTCCATCCGGTTGGGAACCTGATGAAAGTATACAAGATACATATATTCTTAACGAACCCGCTGCAAATCAAAAAGATGGTTATTCTGCTTCAATAACAATTAGAGCAATTGCTGTAGCTAAAGATTATGTTGAATCTGATTTAAGAAGAGAAATAAATCAACAATTAGAACAACTCGGCGCAACAAATTATAGCGAATGGCGCCCATCGTTATTAGACACAAGAGAGCTGCTTGGTAAAAATGGTGTTTATGCAAATTATTCCGGTACATTAGTAACCGGAATAAGAGTTCGCGGTAGAATACATGTAACATGTATAAATAAGGTTTTATATACCGTACATTTTTCACAGCCCGCTAATTTTAATAATGATTATATTGCAGCCTATACTCAACTTAGAAAAACAATTGATTTTATTAATAAATGAAATCAATTAAAAAAAGTCACCGAAAGAAAAAAATTCGGTGACTTTTTTAGTAACAAATAATATTAAACAAGTGCAGCCTCTGGATCTACAACTAGGTTATCTTTTTCTAAATATTTGGAAAAATATCCTCTTTTAAGTAGTGGCATATTTTCAAACTCGGATTGCAAAACATAATTTTTACCTGTAGTGTTACTAATCGCAATTCCATGTAAAACTTCTAATGCATGATATGCCATTTCTTTATTAGCGCGAGGCTTACGGCCATTTATCATTGACCAGGCCATTTCTGCCACACCAATCCCTCGCGAATTATCACTATAACCAAAAGCTGGCGGAATTACAATACGCTCCTCACTACCCTTTGCCCTAAAAAATACCGTTCCTCCAAAATTATTTGGATCAGCCATATAAATCACACCTTCAGTACCACAAAGCATAACTATGGGTTGTTCTGGAAATATACACTCGGAATTAAATTGTACAGAGCCTATTGTTCCATTTGTAAATTTTAGCGTACCAGCTAAGATGGTTTCGGATTCAACATTGTATTCTTTCCCAAAACAATCATTGCTTGGTTGATCATATACTAATGGCTCATTTGTATACTTTAAAAAACCATTTACTTTTTTAACAGAACCCAGAATTGAAATAAGCGCAGTAATATAATATATTCCCACGTCAAAACCAATACCACCACCATGTTGTGGTATAAAAGGCAATAATTGCCCCATAATGTTATAATCCCGACCATTTTGTGCTACACAAGAAGTTACATTTCCAATCATTCCTCGTTCCACTGCGAGACGCGCTGTTTGAATAGCACTTCCTAAAAAAGTATCTGGAGCTGCACCTAAATATAAATTATGTTCATTAGCAATGCTTACTAATTTTGCAGCATCTTCTAATTCAACAGAAAGAACCTTTTCAGTATAAACATTCTTCCCTCCCTCTAATAATTGTCTAGTTACAGGGAAATGGGCTTTAGGATTTGTTAGATTAACAACCAACTCAATACTTGAATCCGATAGAATTTCTTCTATAGTCATTGACTTGATACCATGCTTATTAGCAGAAAATAAACAGCGCTCTATATTTATATCACAACATCCTACCAAATCAATTACAGAAAACATATTTTTTAAATTTTGTAAATAAATATCACTTATTGCTCCACAACCAATAACCGCTGTTCTAACTCTTTTCATTTTTTTCCTCCTTTTCTTAATCAATTATCATCATACCAGGTCGTTCAAAAGTAAATCCATTGAATTCATATTTCAATTTTGGAAAAATGACTGGATGTGTTATCAAGATTGGTCCTTCTTCAGTAACAATAAAACTATCCTCTGTTTTAGTTCCATCTATTACTGGATTAAAACAATAAGCTCGGTTTTCTTGTACAATACCATGATTATGAGGCGTAATCATATATTCACGTGGCCAATATCCTTGGCATCCACCTTGACCATGCTTATCAAACATGGTTGGATATCCACGATCAATATATGCTTGTCTAAGAGTTTCATAAAGATCGATCTCTCTTGCCCCAACAGTTGCTTTACTAATAGTCAAGCATTCCATCTCTGCACAATCTATATATTGCTTCTGTAAACTCTTTGGAGGTGTTCCAATGTATGCCATACGACTAGTTGTAACAATCAAACCCTTATAACGCCCATTTATAGAAACTATTACATTATTCTTTAATTTTTGTGAAGTTGGCAATGCATGACGATATTTTTCAGCACGATCATCAAAGGAAACAAGATGCATTACCTGTTCAATTCCATAAGGCCAAATTGCTTCGGATATTCCTCCAGCTAGTTCATATTCTGTTATACCAGCTTTTATAGTAATAAGATATTCTTCCATAGCTTGACTAAGCTTATCTCCTAAATAAAGATATCTAGCAATTTCATTATCTGTAAAGTTTAATCGCAATGATTTAATCCAATCATTTTGTACAATAGCATTTCCAAACGGTACATCACTAATAACCTTATCTAGTGATGAAACATGTTTATTAACATATTCTTCTAAAAGATTTTCTTGCCATGGATATACAAGTACTTCGAAGCCTAAATCCCTAAAGCTTTCCTCATGTATCAAGCGTGGTGCTTCAATTATATTACAAATTGCAAAACATTCTTTCATAGTAATTAATAAGGCTATAGCTCCCACATCAAAACAATTTGCAACAAAATTCTTCGCTCCCGCAGTCATCCAGCTGAAATTTGGATGCATTTGAAGTAATAAAGCCTCTAGCTTATTTTGAACCAACATTTCTCTAACTCGAACCAATTTCAATTCAATTTCTTTTTTTCTTCCATGAATACTTGTATCTTCTACATATTGATTTCTTTTCATTTATTATACCTCTCTAAAAAATAAAAATTATAATTTTTGATTTTTTTGTTCCAAGCTCTTAATATTTCTAAGGCGTTTTAAAGATTCGCGAACATATTCTATAGCAATGCTAACAATTAGCAGAATCCCATAGGTTGAACTACGTACAAAGCTAGTTATACGCAAAAAGTTAAAACCAGAATCTAACATTTGAAGAGCAAGTACAGACAAGAAAATATTTGGAATATATCCTTTTCCTCCTAACGGTGATACTCCAGCTAATACTGATGCCAACATAGCTTGTAATACATAAGTAGTACCATAGTCATATTTTGCACTATTAGTTCTTGCAAGAATTAATATACCAGTAAGTGCCCCAATCAATGATGCCATTAAATAGGTTGTGAAAACTGTTCTAACATTATCAATTCCGCAATAATAACTAGCACGTCGATTGCTTCCAAACCACTGTGTTTTCAACCCATATGGAGTATAGTGAATTAAAATAGTAACTATTATTAATACTAATAAAAAAAGCAAAAAAGGCATCGGCAAAAATCCAAACAGTTTGCCACTTCCAATAAAAATTAATGAATCTGGAAAAACCCCAAAAACTCCCTGTCCTTTTGTAAGTACAGAGCTAATACCTGTATAGAGATTTTGAGTACCTAATGTTGCAAGAATAGGAAATATTCCAAGTTTTGCAATTAAGAATCCATTCAAGCAACCACAAAGTAAGCCAACAAAAATAGCAACTAAAAAACATAATGATACAAATCCAAATTGTACTGCGGTTCCAGCATCATTTGGCATAACATTAAGCAACAACATTCCACATATAGTAGCAACAAGATTTGCAACAGCAACAATTGATAAATCTGCCCCTGCTGTAAGCATAGTAATAGCAATACCTAATGTAAATAATCCCGGTTCAGGAAATTGAAAACACATAGATTCAAAATTTCTAAAAGTAGGAAAACGTGTAGGTTTCAGTATAGAAAAAAAAGAAAATATAATAATACAAATAAATACTAATTGTTTAGTATTAACATTGATTTTAGAAAACATTTCTTTTATCTTTTTCCCTTGCATACTATGCCTCCTACATCTTTCTTACTCGTTTTTCACGAATTGATTGAATTATTACAGCAATAATTACTAGAATACCAAAGGTAAATTTCTGCCAATAGCTATCCACACCTATAATAACTAGATTATTATTGATTACATTAGTTAACATTAAGCCTAAAAATATACCTAAAACCGTCCCTTTACCTCCAGAAATACTTGTTCCTCCAAGAACAACTGCTGCAATAACAGTTAGTTCTTCTCCTTGAAAACTCATTGGATCCGCCATTCTATTGTTAGACACATAAATTATTCCTCCTAATCCTGCTAAACCTCCAGCATAACCATAAAGAAACATTCGCAAACGTTTTATATTATAACCAATACGTGTTGCAGAGGTAAGATCTCCTCCCAAAGCATATATTCCACGTCCTACAACAGTATGACGCATTAGAATATATGTAATAAACATAACACCTA
>JAAZPT010000197.1 GCA_012797085.1 Christensenellaceae bacterium
ACGGCATTGCTTAAGGAGTTTACTACTTTGCCTTTGGAAAACATTAGTGTAACAGAAACAAATGAAACTGTTAATAATGGCTGCATAAATAAATATTTAGAAAAATTCGGCTTAAATGTTTATGTAGAAGTAAACAAAACAAGTGTAAAAGTGGGGGATAAACTAAACGCTAAATGGTATATTGATGGTGATGATTCCCAATATGGTGCCGATATTTTATGGTATGGAATATATACTATTGATACAGATACTGAATATAATGGCTTAAGCGGCGAATCCTCGTTTACTGTAAAACCCGGCATGGGAAAGAATGTCGGTTTTAAGTTGCAAATATGGGAAGAAGACGACTATTTTTCAAATGAAGAAATAATAATGGAAGTTGTAAATGAAGATGGATGGCAATGGGAGGGTGATAGTACTAAAATAATACTTTGCGGAGATAGATTTGCATATGACAGAAGTATAAGTGCAATAATTTATAAAGAATATGACATTCCGACCGGGACTTATATTTTCTTTGATTATCAATGGGGAATAATTGATGATAATGGTAACATAAATTATGGCCAAATAAACAAGGTAGAGCGGCCCGGATACGAAACAAAAGTAAGCTTTAAACCTACCACAGGCAAAAAAGGAATTTTAAAAGTTATTGCATATGAATATTCCGGCGACCCTTATACATTGCCCTCAAAGGAGTATTTTTCAGACACATTTATAATAAGCGGGGATGATGAGCCTGAGGAGAGTGCAAACCAAGTTTTTGTTTTACAAGAGGATAATCAGCATTAAACTTAACATCCTTGGTATATTTTGTTGTATAAAACAAAATAATATACATTGCTACTTGTTGGCGGGCTTGATATAATTTATATTGAGAATTGTTTAGTGAAAGGAGAACTTATGCAATTATATATAGCCGGCGGCTGTGGTGAGCATGGCAGAAATTGCTTTTATATACAGGGTGATACCAAAAATGTTATGATTGACTGTGGAGTAATTGTTGAGGAGGGAGGCAATATTGGCTATCCGGAACTCAGTGATGAACAAATTGAAAATTGTGAACTTGTTTTAATAACCCACTCCCATGGGGATCATGTGGATGCTTTGCCTTGGCTTTTTGAAAGGGGTTATAAAGGAGATGTTGTAGCATCCAAATTTACATTTGAACAAATTCCTTTTGATGTTAATAATGCAGTAAACTTGGAGGATATATGCCCCGATGGTAAAGGCGAATATAAGGGTATAGATATAACTTGGGGCAGAAGTGGCCATTGTGTGGGCGGTGTATGGTATAAATTGGAATTTGATGAAAAAGTAATGTTCTTTAGCGGAGACTATTGCTTTGACACACAGGTTTATGCATGTGATGAAATCATCGGTAAAAAAGCTGATATTGCTGTTATTGACTGTGCCTACGGTAAAAAGAAAATAGATTATCAAGAAAGCTGCTTTAACCTAATTAAGCGCATGCGTGAGCTTTTTAAAAAACATAAAATTATATTTATGCCTGTACCAAAGCATGGTCGCAGCATAGAGCTTATGGAGCTTGTTACTAAAAATGGCTTAACAGCATATTTTTATGGGGATGAGCACATAATGCATGAAATTGAGAGCATTAAAAACTATGGTGCATGGTTAAAATTTATACCGAATACGGATAAGTTTTTGCCTCATACCAATGAAGGGGAACAAGGTATAGTGTTTATAAGCGACTCTCAACTGAACAAGCCCATGCAACAAGCTATAGCAAAAGATTTGATAGATAAAGGTGCTTATGGACTTATGACCGGCACCGTTGATAAGGGAAGCTTTAGCGAAAACCTTATAAATCAAGGCAAAATGGAATATTTTTGTTATCCTATACATTTAAGCAACATTCAATATAATTCATTAAAGAATAAAAATGTTTTTGCTTGTACGGTAGCTTATCACACAGAAGACTTTAAGCCACCAAATACAATTAAATTTTAGGAGTATATATGTTAGTTAAAAAAGCTACAAAGGTTGATAAGCAAGGAATTGCAATCTGCTTAGTAGAGTCGTTTTACAGTTTGCTTAAAAATTTTAGCAATGATAAGGCTTCATTAAACCAACTGTTTTTAGATTCACTAAATTTTGATACATTTTACGT
>JAAZPT010000198.1 GCA_012797085.1 Christensenellaceae bacterium
AAGATTTAACCGAATATCTTTATAATTTATCAATAAATGTTAGATATTTACATAGTGATATTAAAACCCTTGAAAGGACTGAGCTTATACAAGGCCTTAGAAAAGGTGACTTTGATGTTTTAGTAGGTATAAACTTGCTTAGAGAGGGTCTTGATATGCCTGAAGTATCTCTAGTTGCAATATTAGATGCAGATAAAGAGGGCTTTTTAAGAAGTGAAACTTCCCTTGTTCAAACAATTGGTAGAGCTGCCAGGAACGTGGATGGTAGAGTGGTATTATATGCCGATAAACTAACAGATAGTATGATAAATGCTATAAACGAAACAAACCGTCGACGTGCAATACAGGAAGCTTATAACAAAGAAAACAATATTACTCCCGAGTCTGTAAAAAGTACTATACATGCCCTGTTAAAAATAACTGATGAAATTGAATTTGACGATGGTACCGGCTACAGCCCTGAAGAAAAAGAAATATTGATAAGAAACCTGGAAGATCAAATGTTATCTGCAGCTAAAAATTTAGACTTTGAGCATGCTGCAAAATTAAGGGATAGAATTTTCGGTTTACAAAATATTGAGCCCAGAGTACTACCTAAACCTCAAGCAAAAATGACAAAAACCAGAGGTAGAAGTAGAAAAAGCTCAGCAAGGTGATAAGTGTTTTATTTGTTATTTCATTATGATATAATTTAAATATTATGAAAGGATGGTTGCTATGAACAATATAGTATGTACAAGCTGTAACGAAAATATACAAGTTAATTTGGAAAAAGTTCAGGGCAATTTGTTTTGTCCTTATTGTGGAAATATAGTTGATTTGGATTTAAACAATAAATCTTGCAGTTTGGAACGAGAAATTCAGCTCAAGATTGACGATATAATGGATAAGCGTGACCCCGTTATAATATTTAATGAATTAAGCAGTTTGGAAACTGAACATCCTAACAGTTTGGCAGTTCAAAAAGCCTTGCTTTTACAAGGAAATTTACACTTAAGAAGCTCCAAAAAATTAAATTATTTTGTTATACATTGTTACTTATTAAACTTATTTTTAGAGCCCGATATTTTTAATAAAAATAAACGACAAGAAATAATTGAGGAGCTAACAAATTCACCACGTTTACAAAAATGCATATCTTTAAGCAGTAATCCTAATAATTTTTTAAGGGAATATTATATTGAAATATCTGAAAGATTTATTGAATTGTTCTTATTGGGAAGTTCTAAGTATATGAGAACTTTTTTTGGTATTACCCAAACAAAAAAAGCTTCAAAGTATTTAGCTTACCCCACTCGAAAAATCATAAATAACATTTTTGAAAGTAAAGACATTGACCTTTCGTATAAAAAAGTTCTTATGAAAGCCTTTTATATAGCCTTTGGAAATAAGCTCGAAAATGATTATAGCTATTTAAATGAAGAACTCAATACTGATACTCTAACAATCTTAAGGGATGATTTCCCAATGGTGTTTTAAAGCTTATGAAACTATTTAAAAAATTATCACTATTTTTATTTATACTTTTAGTTACCGTTTTTATATATGTTTTTTTATTGCTTGGCGAACCTAATGACTTAAGTACCCCAACAATTGAAACAAACATTAACGAAACAATAACAAAGCCTTGTTTAACAATGCAATATTCAAGTAATACAAGTATGCAAGATATTATTAATGAATTTGCAAGGCCGGTTTTAAGTAAAGATACTGAACCTATAAATGCTAACTTAAGTTGTGATAAACACGGTAATGAGTATGTTTATAATTTAAGTGTCAATTACTATCTATCAAATGGAACTAAATATTCAATAGTTTCCTCAAGGCCAATTAAGTCAATTTACTCTACAAATGCTGAAGGTTATGAGATTATTGCAGAAAATAATGTTGTTATTGCAAGTATGAATGGTGTTTGGGCTGAAAATATCAACACAGTTATGATAGTATGTAATAGCGAAAACACTACTTATAAAATAATTTTCCCTAAAATAGATAAGGATACTATTTTATTGGAGTTAAAAAATTTAAAGTTAAATGAACCACGGTGAAATATATGAACGAAACAAAAAACATGAAAAATTCTGAACTTGTAAAAAGATTTATACCTTATTACAAACCTTTTATACCAACATTAATATTTGACTTATTATGTGCAACACTTACATCAATAGGTGCACTAGTATTGCCACCTATTGTAAGCAGTATAATAAATAAAGCGCAAAATGATATAAGTTCCCTTACCCCGGAGTTTATTACTAAAGTGGGTGTTTTGTATGTGGCTTTACGTATAATTGATAGCTTGGCTTATTATTATATGGCTACTACGGGCCATATTATGGGTGTGAAATTAGAAGCCAATATGCGTATGGATTTGTTTACCCACCTGCAAACATTGCCCCTATCATATTACAACACAACAAAAATTGGCCAATTGATGGCAAGAATAACAAGTGATCTTTTTGATATTACAGAGTTTGCCCACCATTGCCCTGAGGAATTTTGGATAGCAGCTTTAAAATTTACAGTATCTTTTATAATACTAATTAATATAAATGTACCATTAACTGTAATATTATTTGTTATGGTGCCAATAATGTATTTAGGTACAAGATATTTTAACAAAAGAATGCGTAAGGCTTTTAAGGATTCTCGTCACCATGTAGGCGAAATCAACAGTAAAGTAGAGGACTCTCTGTTGGGTGTTAGAGTAGTTCAGTCCTTTGCTAATGAAAGCAATGAAATAAAGCATTTTGGGGAATATAATGATGAGTTTGTTAGAATAAAAAAGAAAGCCTATAAATATATGGGCGGCTTTCATACCGTTACACAACTTTTTGATGGATTGATGTACATTATTGTAATTGTAATAGGCGCTTTTTTATTAATTAACGGCTCTATTAGTGCCGGAGATTATGTTGCCTATGTACTTTATGTTTCAACATTGTTAACGGTTGTAAAAGTGCTTGTTCAATATACAGAACAATTTCAAAGGGGTATGACCGGCATTGAAAGATTTTTTGAAATAATGGATGTGGAAAGCGATATTACAGATTCACCAAATGCTATTAAGCTTAGTAATGTAAAGGGTGATATAGAATTTAAAAATGTATCTTTCCGATATGATGAAAAAAACCCGAAAGTATTTTCAAATATAAGCGAAAAAGTTCCTGCCGGTACAAGCATAGCATTAGTTGGACCAAGTGGCGGTGGTAAAACCACATTAGTTAATCTATTACCGAGATTTTATGATGTTACTGATGGAACTATAGAGATTGATGGCATTAATATTAAAGATATTAAAATTTCATCCTTAAGAGGCAATATCGGTATGGTACAACAGGATGTTTATTTGTTTTCCAGCACAGTTTTTGATAACATACAATATGGGAAACCCG
>JAAZPT010000024.1 GCA_012797085.1 Christensenellaceae bacterium
AGCGCTCTACACATTCTTATTTCAGCGGGTGTTTCAAAACATGGACCATTTAACCAAGCATATACGCCTTTATGAAGCTTTATGCCATTTGTAACAGCTACTTTTTCAGCAATATTTCTATAATTTTTTGAAAACGCCTCTGACATATCCGGGAATCTAGGTCCAAACTCATCTAAATTGGGGCCAATTAATGGATTTTTACCTGAAAGATTAATACAATCTGTTATTAACATCAATTCTCCAGGCTTGAATGCTAAATTAACACCACCAGCAGCATTTGTTACTATTAATGTTTTTACCCCCAATTGTTTCATAACCCTAATTGGTAAAGTTACATCTTGTAAATCATAGCCTTCATAAGCATGAAATCTTCCTTGCATCATATATACTTGCTTATTTTCTAGTGTACCACAGTGCCAAACTCCTGCATGACCAGGAACTGTAGAATCAGGAAAACCCGGAATGCTTGAATAGCTAATACTATTTGCGTTTTCTAATTGTGAGGCATAATCACCTAAGCCACTCCCTAAAATAATTGCTATATCCGCTTTACCACAATTATCTTCTATTGCTTTAGCTGCATTTTTAATTTTGTTATAATATGACATTTATATTACTCCTTTATTAATTTATAGAATGATTTAGCTCCAAACTGTTCCTTTATTCCAAAATTTTCGGCTATTGTTGCCGCAATATCTCTAAAGGTTTTTCTTGTTCCTATATGAATCTCACGGTTCATTTTTTTATTCCACATAAAAATTGGTATCATCTCTCTAGTGTGATCTGTTCCAATAAAAGTTGGATCACAGCCATGATCTGCTGTTATTATTAACAAATCTTCTTCATCCATAATGTTTTGTATCTTTTTAAGCTCGATATCAAAATCATATAAAGCTTCAGCATATCCATTTACATCTCTTCTATGTCCATAAAGCATATCGAAATCAACCAAATTAGTAAAAATTAAACCTTTATTAACTTTTTCTATTGCATTAAATGTTGCTTTTATACATTCAGAATTTCCGTGAGCATAATCCGCTTCTGTTATCCCTGCTCCCATAAATATATCATAAATTTTACCAACAGAATATACTGTTAGTCCTTCATTCTTTAGAAAATCAAGAATAGTTTTTCCAAAAGGTTTTAAGGAAAAATCTCTTCTATTTTCTGTACGTTTATATTTACCGTTTTCACCAACAAAAGGTCTTGCAATAACTCTACCTACACCATGTTCACCAACAAGTATTTCTCTTGCTTTTTCACAAATATCATATATTTTTTCAATAGGATATAGTTTTTCGTGACAAGCCACTTGAAACACACTGTCAGCGGATGTATACAGTATTGGATAGCCTGTTTTTACATGCTCATCGCCTAGCCTATTAATGATTTCAGTGCCCGATGCAACACAATTACCCAAAATTTCTTTACCTGTAATTTTTTTGAAGGAATCCATCACATCTTTTGGAAATCCTTCCGGATACGTTGGAAATGGTTTATCAATTTGTAAACCAGCCATTTCCCAGTGCCCGGTAGTTGTGTCTTTTCCAGCGGACGATGCTATTGCACGGCCAAATGCACCAACAACTTCTGCGTCATCTTTTACATTAATAACTTTATATAAGCCTATTTTTGCTAAATTATCTAATTTAGGTTTACTAACTATACATGTGTTTCTAAGTGTGTTGGCACCCAAATCTCCATATTTTTCAGCATCAGGTGCACATCCTACTCCAACACTATCTAATACTATCCAAATAATTTTATTATACATTAATTAAAAACCCCCAATAAAAGAATGCCCCAAAGTGCCGTTTAACTTAATTTTTCACCCGCTTCTCAGCAGGTAGGTATCCTGTTACAATTTTCTGCCTTCCCTCAAAGGGGCATGACATCCGATTATAAACTCGAATTCCATTTATGTATATGTGGGTAAAAACTAAGAGCTACAAACACCCCAGAAGCATCCTTTATTAGTATTATAAACAGACATTCTTACGCTGTCAAGCATAAGAATGTCTGTTTATTTAACTTTAATAAGATTTTTTATTTTTTCAAACTTAGCTTGACCTATTCCTTTTACATACATTATATCTTCAATATATGAAAATGGCGCAATTTGTCTTTCAAGTATAATATTTTTTGCAGTAACCTCACCCACACCTGGTAATTTATCCAATTCAAATAGATTTGCCGTGTTAATATTTATTATATCTAGACTGCTTATATTATTGTTAATTTCTTGGTTTGTATTTTCAATTGTATTTTTTTCTTGTACTGAAAAATTTATTCTAAGTTCAACTAATTTAGGATACAAAATACTTATTGTTAATAAAAATAAAATTAACAAAATACTAATATTAAACAATTTATTAATATTGTTCTTCATTTTATTTTTTAATTATCTTTTGACCTTGAGGAGTATCTTCAATTATATAACCGAGCTCCATTATTATATTCCTTATTTCATCGGCTTTTTTATAATCCTTTTGTTTCCTTGCAATCTGTCGTTCATCAGCAAGTTTAATAATTTCATCCGGTATTGATTCTTCTTGTTTTCTTAAAATTCCTAAAACATCTGCTAAGTTTTGAACTGTATTTTTTGTTTTATTAATTAAATTTTTATTAGATTCTTCATTTAAATTTAAATAACTATCTTTAACAATTTCAAACAGTATAGAAATAGCATCTGCAGTATTTAAATCATCACACATTGCCTCATCAAACTGTTCAACATAATTATTCAACCTATTTTCAAATTCAGTTTCTGCTTCATTAAATGGATTTATGTTATTAGAGTTGTTATATAAAAATTCCATATTCTTCCTAAATGTATATAATCTTTGTAAGCTGGAATTTGCTTGCTCAACCAACTCCGGACTATAATTTACAGGACTTCTATAATGAACTAATAACATAAACATTCGAATAACTTCTAGATCATACTTTTTGGACAATTCTCGTATCGTAAAAAAATTTCCCTTAGATTTACTCATTTTTTCATTATCAATATTTATAAAACCATTATGCATCCAATAATTAACATAAGTTTTACCCGTCGCACCCTCTGACTGGGCTATTTCATTTTCATGATGGGGAAACAACAAATCTTTTCCACCACAATGAATATCAAAAGTATCACCCAAATAAGCCATTGACATTGCTGAACACTCAATGTGCCAACCTGGCCTTCCTTTACCAAAAGGGCTATCCCATGCAGGTTCTCCAGGTTTTTGAGCCTTCCATAAAACAAAATCCAAAGGATTTTTTTTATAACTATCAATTTCAATTCTAGCACCGGCCTCTAAATCTTCAAGACATTGTCCGCATAACATTCCATAATTTTCAAAAGATTCAACAGAAAAATAAACATCTCCACCAGATTGATAAGCTTTTCCGGCTTCAATTAGTTTTTTAATTAGTTCGATTATTTCATCTATATGTTCAGTAGCTCTAGGTTGATATGTTGCAGGTTTTATACCAAGATTGTTTGCATCAATATTATACTCTTTAATATACCTGTCTGCTAGTTCTTTAACAGTAATACCTTCTTCATTAGCTCTGTTTATCATTTTGTCATCAATATCTGTAAAGTTTTGGACAAATGTTACCTCATAACCAAGTCTTTCAAACTGTCTACGAAGAACATCGAATACAATAAACGGCCTAGCGTTACCTATATGAAAAAAATCATATACAGTCGGCCCACAAGAGTATATTTTTACTTTTCCCTCTTCTATAGGTATAAATTTTTCCTTTTTCCTCGATTTACTATTAAATATTTTCATGCATTTCATATTTACTATTCCTTTTCAAGTGTAAATGGAATATTATTTTCCATATTTAGTTTACTTTCAACCAATTTCAAGCGTTTATGCAGCATACATAAGTTTTCAAAAACCGGATCCGGTAAATTACATTGGTCAAGATCAATTTTTTCAATTTTATTTGTTTTTTCAACAACTCTACCGGGATTCCCAACAACAGTACTGTTGCTTGGAACATTCTTCAAAACTATTGCACCAGCCCCAATTTTTGAGTTATCTCCAACAGTAATTGGGCCAAGAACTTTAGCGCCAGCACCAATTGTAACGCCGGAACCAATTGTAGGGTGTCTTTTCCCTTCATCTTTCCCAGTTCCACCCAATGTAACATCTTGATAAATTGTACAATCATCGCCAATAATAGTTGTTTCACCGATAACTACGCCTAAGCCATGATCTATAAATACTCTCTTTCCAATTTTCGCACCAGGATGTATTTCAATGCCCGTTCTACTTCTTGACCAATTACTAACTAATCTAGCTAAAAAATAATGCCCTTTTAAAAAAAGCTTGTGGGCTCTTCTATGAAGAATAATAGCTTTTAAACCGGGGTAAAAAAACTTAATTTCATAAATACTTCTTGCTGCCGGATCCCGCTCTTTTATAGCTAAATATTCTTCATAATTTTTACCAATTATTAATTTTTCTATTATATTCAAAGTTTGCTCCTTAATATTCAAAATATTCAGTTTAATTATAACAAATAGCTTATTAAAGTCAACTTTATTTAACTATTGACAAAGAGCAGATATCGATGTAATCTATAAATAACTTCAGGGCAGGGTGAAAATCCCGACCGGCGGTAAAGTCCGCGAGCCTATGGCTGATTTGGTTAAATTCCAAAACCGACAGTAAAGCGAAAGCTGAGTCTGGATGAAAGAAGTATTAGATTTATTTTTATCTTGCCCTGTTAATTAAGGGCTATTTTTTAGCTAAAATTAGGAGGAACGCATGAATAAAATATCTAAATTTTCAACTCGTCAACTTACAGGAATCGCAATTTTAGGGGCACTTTCATCAATTTTATTCTTATTTGAAATACCTATTGTTTTATTTTATAAGTTGGATTTTTCCAATCTGCCTGTATTGTTAGGAACATTTGCCTATGGACCATTAAGTGGTACATTTATTTTATTAATAAAAAACTTAACAGGTTTGTTACATACTACAAGTGGTGGCGTTGGGCAATTAGCCGATTTTTTAAATGGTATAGTTTTTGTTTTAATTGC
>JAAZPT010000199.1 GCA_012797085.1 Christensenellaceae bacterium
AAATTATTTTGCAATTATTTAAAGTATAAACAAAGCACCGCTTTATATTTTAAATAAAATTTACAATTTTGTTTTATATTGATTTAAATTGACTTGTAAAATAACACTCTAAAGTTAACTTTTATTGATAAACAAAGCCTTTAAACAAATTTTAGTTTTTAAGAATTTATTAAATAGTTTGACATTTCTGTAAAATGATGTATAATATATTTTGATTTGATTGCTTTGCATTCAAGTTTTTATTTTGAAAAAAAGGAGGTAATTTAATGCATAATATTTTAGTATATCTTTTTATATTGTTAGCTAAAATAATCGAAGTTAGTATAGGCACATTGCGTCTTATGCTTATAACAAGAGGCGAGCGCCTTATAGGTGCAATAATAAGCTTTTTTGAAATTTGCCTTTGGGTGTTTATAGCTTCAACAGTTCTTAATGACCTTAGTAATGACCCGATAAAAGCCCTAATTTATGCTGCAGGTTTTTCAATTGGTAACTATGTAGGCTCCATGTTTGAGGGAAAACTTGCCTTGGGTACAGTTAAAATTGAAGCCATTGTAATGAAAAAGCATGGCGAAAACCTTGCAGATGCTATTAGAGAAAAGGGTTATGCCGTTACAGTGGTTGAAGCCAAGGGTATGAACTATGATCGCAACATTCTTTATATGATAATTAAACGTAAAGATTGTAAAGCTGTTTGCGACATGATAAGAGCTACTGAAGATAATGTTGTATTAACTATAAACGATATTAAGCCCGTATATGGCGGATATGGCTTTATAAGAAAATAATACAAATAAGCACTGTATGTGCTTTTTATTTTGAATAAAATTGCATTATAATTCGTTATATTAATAGAAATATTTAGGAGGGATAAATTTGAAAAACATATTTACAAAAAAATTGTTGTTGATTTTTTTATGCTTTATACTTTTAAGCCCTAAAGTATTAGCAGAACCCTTCAAAAAAATTAAGCCTATATTTAGCTATGAATGCACCTGTAATATAGGGGAACTTGGTAAAGAAGGGGGCTTTATACTAATGCTTTACGAAAACGGCTTTATTAAACACAGCCCCTTATTAGTTGGTGAAAGCATACCCCTTTATACTGACAGCTATATAATCGATAAAAAATATGTTGATGAAATATCAGCTATTATAGACAATGCCAAACTTGAAGATGTGCCTACAGTTCTATATAACGGTAGTGAAGACGGAATTACCAATAATATTGGCCTAAAGGGAACATATTATTTAGCAAGCAACATTGTTTATACCGATGATGAAAATTTAGAAGCTCTAAAGCTCGGTGAAAAACAAAATGCTATATACGAAAACAGAATTGTTGCTGTTTTTGAGGATATTCAAAAAGTGTTTGAAAATGCCGGATTTTTGCTAAGCTTTGAGCACTTTATAAAAATAGAAGATTAATTTGGCGAGGTAATTGAGATAACAATGAAAAAAATATTAACTGTAACAACTTTAATAATAGCTATTATGTTGCCAAATTTTGCCCTTGCCTCACTGAAGAATGCCAATGAGCCGGTTTTTAGTTATAGAATCCTTGTTAGCTTAGGCAATGTTGGAGATTACGGTGGCTATGATTTAAAGCTTTTTAAAAATGGCGAAATTGAGTTAAATGAGCTTAAAATAGGCAGTTGCTCCTCGGCATCAAGCATTTTTTATGCCCTGCCGATAACGGCGGTACAAGAAATTTATGATATAATTGAAGGAGCTGATATAAAAAATATACCTTTAATATTAGACAACGGCAGTAAAAATGGAATAGTTAGCAGTTTTGGTTTTAATTATACATATATAAACGGCATAAACCTTTCAATTACAAACGAAAACGAAATAAAGGAAGAGTTTATTGAAAATGCTCATTATGAAAACACCGTTCTTGAGCTTTTCAACAACATCGGTCAAGTTTTTCTACAATATGGTTTTGAGCTTAAATTATATAGCTTTGAAATAATGGGGTGATATTATGAAAAAATCAGTTGTATTGTTTTTGGTTTTAATATTGCTTGCAAGCACTTGCCTTGCTGAAGATGAAGTGGTTATATTTTCATACAGTTACAGCGTAATGTTTTCACCAACGCCCTATAGCTTTAGTATAATTTTATATAAAGATGGACATATAGAAAAAGAGATTCAAACCCTTGATATAAAAACTTCCGTAAGGGACATTAAAAAAGAAGAATACAAAATTGACCCGGAATATGTTAATGATATACTCCAGATTATAAAAGAGGCCAATATCAATGATATACCGCATTATTTACCCCACTATGTTGAAGATATGCCGGGAAGCCGATTTAACTTTAACGGAAAAGAAATTTACGGCGAAGGTGTGTCATATATGAATCCCTTTGAAATGTTTATACAAACAGGTAATATTACATGGTTAAAAGCAGCCACTTACTATAATAGAGTGCTTGACTTAAATAATAATATTAAAAAAGTATTTGAAAGCGCCGGTTATAATTTTGAACGATACGACTTTACCCCATTGGAGGATTAATATGAAAAAATTTATTATTTTATTATTAGTTTTTTTAGCCCTTATACCTAGCGCCTTTGCAAGGGAGGATTATACCAGAGATCCTTGGTACGCTACAGAGCAACCTCTTTTCGGCTATGCGGAAGAATTGATAGATCCTCCTTATAGCTTCAGTGTTGTTTTATATAATGACGGTAGACTAATATACAAACAAAACCAAGACACCCTTGGAGAATATAAATTGGATAAAAGTATAATAGATGCTATAAGCACTATTATAGATAAAGCAGATTTATCCGCAATACCTAAGGATTTATATAACGGAAGTGTGGGTGGCGGTTTTAACAGTTTTTTCTTCAAGGAAAAGTATATATCCTCACTTAATATAAGCTTAAGTAATGATGACAGTATATATGTTGCCGACGAATATAAAGATAACCGAAAACATGAGCAAGCAGTTCTTAATGTTTTCAATAAAATTCGTAAAGCTTTTAAAGATGGGGGCTACGACTTAAGCTTGCATGACTTTAGCCCTATAAAATAAAAATGCGAGGCAATGCCTCGTTTTTTATTAAAAAATTATTCGTCTTTTCTTATTTCGTCTAAATAGCTATATATTGTTACTTTTGATATGTTCATACGCTCTGCAACCCTGTCTATTGCACTCTTTGCAAGGAAAACTCCCTGCTCATCCATTTTGCGTATAACTGCAAGTTTTTCATTGCGATCCGGCTCTATACTAACTAAATACTTTGTAATTATATTATCAATAATTTCATTTACAATATCCTCAACGTGAAAAACATCCTGGGATGTATTCCCGTGGTATTTATCGTCGGGAAAGATTAAAAACTTGTTAAAAAAATTACTGGCTTTTTCAATATGATTAACATTAATATTTATGCAAATAGCTCCAATGGCTTGATTTTCTTTGTTGCGCAAAAATATGCTGGAAGACCTTATGGTTTTGCCATCTTTACTTATAAACTTATAGTTTGATAAATAAGTACCGTTAAAACGAGGAGACAGCAAAACTCTATCAATTAAATAATTAAAGGATTGCCCTACTTTCCTTCCTGTAACTTCAGTATTTACTGCATACACTACGGAGGATTGGGGATGACTTAAATCATGTAGAACAATTTCTACATCTGGGCCTAAGGTTTCCCCTAACATATCTATAAACGGAATATAAAGCCTTATGTCTTCCGGTATATTATTAATATCCATTTTCCACCTCACTACAATAGAGCTGATAAAAAAATTATCAGCTTCTATTATAGCATTAAATCCAAACAAATTAAAGTGGATTTTGTGGAATTTAAAACTTTATTTTACTAAATTAGTAAAGCAAAAGCCTTATATTATTTTGCTTCTTCCGGTTTCATTGTTTCCCAGTTCCATGGCCTTTTACGAATTACGCCATCAGCAAAGGGAACAAATATTGAAAGTATTGCAAAGAAGCCAAGCAATACATTATACCACATGTATGGAATCATTTCTATTGGAGCAACTGTACCCATTGCTAAGCCACCAATTAATAAAATTTGGTTACCATAGGGTAGGAAGCCCTGCATAACGCAGCAGAAAATGTCCATAAGGGAAGCTGTCCTTCTTGGGTCAACTTTGTTTTCATGGGAAACTTCTCTACATACATCAGCTGTAATAATTAGAGCGGCAGTGTTATTAGCAACGGCAGCATCAGCTGCTGATACCATTACAGCAATACCAACTTCTGTTGATTTGCGATCTTTCATAATGCCCCTGATTTTTGTCATTAAGAAGTCCAAGCCGCCTTGGTCCGTCATCATTTGAGATAAACCGCCAATAAATATAGCAAGTACAACTATACCTGACATATCTGCAAATCCGTCCATAATAGCTTGCATTGAACCGGCAATAGTAATAGTACCTTTAAATAAACCAACTAAAGCTGCAATTACTGTACCACTACCTAAAACTGCAAACACGTTCATACCTAAAATTGCAGAAACTAAAACGTAAAGATAGGGTAAAATTAGTATAAAATCATATGCTTTTTGTTCTATAATAACTTCTTGTGTGGGTTTACCGAATATGAAGTAAAGTAATGCTGTTATAATAGCTGCGGGTAAAGAAATAAGTAAGTTCATGCGGAACTTATCCTTCATTTCAACACCCTGCGTACGTGTTGCAACGATTGTTGTATCGGAAATTATTGAAAGGTTATCACCAAAGAATGCGCCACCTAAAACTGCAGCTAACAACATGGGCATGTTAAGGCCTGCACCTTGACCGATGCTGAATGCTATTGAGCCTAAAGCAGCTGTTGTGCCTGAAGATGAACCTGTTGCCAAGCTCATAAAGCAAGCAATAAGGAACATACCAACTGTGATGTATTGGGGTGGAACAATTGCCAAACCTAAGTTAACAACGGATTCAACACCGCCAATTGCCTTTGCAACAAAGGCGAAGGATCCTGCAAGAAAACATGTCATAACCATTATGGTTATGTTTTCGTCCGATGCACCTTTAATAAAGGAATCAGCTTTTTCTTCAAAGGTACCCTTATACATAATAAAGGCTACAACGACTGCGATAAACAACGATGCGCCTGCCGGTATTTGGTAGAAAGGTCTATCAACACCTTGAATGGAGTAAATAATACCGCTACCAAGCAATAATACGATAAATACCAAGAATGGTATTAGGGACAATCCCCCTAGTTTTTTTGTGTTTTTAGCTTCATTACTCATAAAAAGTACCCCCTATTTTTTTAATTTAGCTAATGTATATACATCTTTCCTACGGTTGTTCATCATGGGAATTTCACCGCGATACTTATCAACCTCTGTTAAATCTATCTCGGTTATAAGTATGCCCTCTTTTTCATCAAGCTCATTAATTATTGTACCCCATGGGTTTACTACCATTGTGTGCCCCCAAGAGTGGTAACTGAAGCTTAAATCCCTAGCGGGTGCAGTGCCTACAGCGAATACTTGGTTTTCCATTGCTCTACAACGGAACAAAATTTCCCAGTGAGCCGGTCCGGTGGTCATATTAAAGGCTGCAGGAACCAATAATACCTTTGCACCTTCTAAGGCCATCAACCTTCCTGTTTCCGGGAAACGGAAGTCAAAGCATACGCTAACGCCCATTTTACAAAACTCCGTATCGAAAGTATCTATATTAAAACCCGGTGTAAGGGTTTCAGACTCAAAAAATCTTTGCCCGCCTTTTACATCAATATCAAACAGATGAACTTTTCTATGCTTACCTATTTGATTGCCGTCCCTATCAAACACGTAGGCTGTATTATATACATGCCCCTCATCATCAAGTTCCGGTATGGAGCCGGCAGATAAGTATACTCCATATTTTTTTGCCAAATTAGAGCAGTACTCATATGTTTGGCCTCCCTCTTTTTCTGCATAAACGGGGAAATTAGCCGGCTTGTAGGGACAATTGAAAGTTTCAGGCAATGTGAAAAGATCTATGCCATTATCCTTATTGGCCTCCATTATTGCGGCCACTTTATCAAGATTTTTTTGCTTATCCGCATAAACCATTGTTTGCAAGCTTGCTATTTTTATTTTTGACATATTTCCTCCCTCTTTATTATTAAATTATTATTAAGAAAATTTTATTGTAATTTACCTCTTCCGGCGATTACATATTCATCAATAACTTCACCGTTTTGAACAACATATGCCTTATTATAAAGGTTCATCATGGGGCAAACATGTACAGGTATAATTTCCACCTTATCCCCAACCCTTACTGTATCGCGGAATTTTTTATTGTATATAATGGCATGTTCATCAAAAACATCAAAAATATGTACATCGTCGAAGTTTTTAATAATACCCATGCCTTTAACGGCTGTTATGCCTTTTGTACGTGTTTGCATCGTAATACCCTTAGCACCCACGTCTAAAATTACGCGCTCGGCTGTAGGCCTGCTTATTACTGTTGCAAGTACTGTTACTGCGGCCATATCCAAATTACCGTAGGCTGCACTCATAGAGGCATCCATAAGTACATATGTACCCGGCCTTATTTCAGTAACTCCTTCCAAAATCGGAAAATCAAATAGCATGGACGGTGTTGAGCCTATGCTTACAACGCTGAAATTATAGCCCATGCCCTTGGCAATTTCTACAAACTGCAATGTGCGCTTTTGAGCAGTTAAGTGAATTTCCTTGCACTCCTCAATATCTTTAGCATTGTAGCTGCTGCCATCATGGCTGAAAACTCCCCTTAGGTTTATATTGGGGCAGTTATCCTTTAAGTGATTAAGCAAGTTGATAAACTCATCTTCTTCAAGCATTCCGGATCTGTTCTCACCAACCTCTATTTCAATAACAACTTCTGCCGGTTTAACACCTTCAAAAGCCTTATTAATAAGGTTGGCCTGCTCAATGCTATCTAAACCGAAGGATATATCTATTGTTTCGGCAAGTTTAATTATGCGTTTAAATTTTTCTTCGCCAACTATTTCGTTGGCAATGAAAATATCCTTTAGGCCGGCAGCAGCCATAACTTCCGCTTCACCAACCTTAGCAACGGTTATACCCTTCGCACCGGCTGCTTCACACAACAATGAAATTTCCGGTATTTTATGGGTTTTTGTATGAGGTCTAAGAGCAACGCCCTTGCGGTTTGCATAGTCCTGCATAAATTTGATATTACTCATCATAATATCTTTATCAATTATTACAACAGGAGTATCAAGTTCCGTATATTTCATATTAATCCTCCTTAACTGCAGCTATGGCCTCAATTTCTACGAGGCAGCCTCCATAAAGATTGTTTGATGGAACCACTATCCTTGCGGGCTTATGGTCACCAAAGTATTCTGCATAAGCTTCGTTTAGTTCCCCCCAATACTTAACATCAGGCAAGTAAACATGGCATGACAATACTGCAGTTTTATCAACCCCTGCAGTTTTAAGCACCAAATCCAAATTTTCAAGAGCTTGTTTTGCCTCAGCCTTTACTCCTCCTTCCGGAATTTTACCAGTTTTGGGATTTATAGAAAGCTGGCCTGATACGTAAAGTATTCCATTATATATAATTCCAGGAGTATAATGGCCGCCATCCCTAACTGAATATTCCGTCTCTACTTTTCTTATATCCACAAAAATCCTCCTTATAATATTTTATTTTTATTAATTTAATATATCATTATAATAAAAATAAGTCAATATTATTTTATATAAACCAAAAAATACGTATAATTTTTTATTATTTTGTAAATTGTGCCTGTTTTTGTTTAAAAAAGTATATTCTTTTATCAATAAAAAACCACCTCTTGGGTGGTTTTTTATTGCGTTTATAATTTACCTTCGCTTGATAAACAAGGGGGTTTACCAACTATTTAATGGCTTATTTAGCCCTTCGACTGTGGGCTCAAAGGGCTAAATAGCCAACCTTAGGGATGCCCCTCCCAATAGGCTAAGAGAGTACAAAAGATAGGTAAGTGAAGGGAAAGTCGCTATACTTGGGGCAGTAAAGCGAAATTATGAGCTAACTTAAGCTAGGGCTTTACCCATTGCTTCACAGGCCTCAAGGCCTTTATCATCAGGTTCGTAATTACAAATTACATAATCACAAACCATATTTGCTCCGGCCGCAACACATTCATCAGCCCAGTTGCGCATCCATTCTCCATCGCCCCAGCCGTAGGATCCGAATAGGGCAATTTTTTTGCCGGATAACTTTGCCTTACAATCTGCAAACATGGGGTCAAACTCGCTTTCTTCAAGAACTTCATCGCCCATTGAAGGGCATCCGAAAGCTATTGCATCATAATCATCCATTTTTTCAGCAGAAAATTCGCTTGCGGTAAATAAATCGCCACCGGCTTCTGCAATTTTTTCTGCCATTATTTGAGTATTACCTGTGCCTGACCAATAAACAACTGCGTATTTTGCCATAATATCCTCCTTATGCGGCTACTGTTAACCTTGAAATCGGTGTTCCGTTTTTGTAGCATTTTATGTATACTTGTTTACATTTTTTATATTTTGTAAAGAGTTTTTCAGCCTTATCTTTATTAGAGTAAGCCTTCCAACATCCGCTACAAACAAAATTTTTTCCCCCATGTTTTATAAAACCTTTAACATCGGCCAAGGGATAACCAAGAAAAACACCCAACTCATGGGGGAACTCATTACAACTTGTAAACCTGTTAGCAAGATGACTTAAAGCTTTATCTAAACTTTGAGGATAGTTATATTTTTTTAAAAATCTTGCAACATCCTTTTGTTGTAATGTTTTTAAAAGCATTTGTTCCCTATAAATATAAATTTGGCATTTTTTACTACAACGCTTAATTAGTTTAAAATTTAACCCCTTAACCCTTAGTAGTTTTTTTAGCTTAACAAGGTCGTTGTTTAAACTTAAAACATCTCTATAAGGATAACAGAATAAGTTTGCAATTTTTAAGCCTGCTAATGTAGGCGCACAGTGACCAACAATTAGTTGTTCCAAATTTTTACACATATATATTCTCCTTAGTTCCCCTCGCCAGCCCGCCTAACGAGGGGTGTTTGTGATTATCCCAAGGAGCAAAAAGGGATATCATTAACTTTATATTCTATTAAAGAACATGATTTTTACATATTAGTTAGTTAAGCTTAACTAACTAATATGTATTTTAGCATAGACTAACTCCCTTGTCAATAGTTTTTAACAAAATTTTTATTTTATTTTTGTTAGTGTCTTAAATCCCTTGTTTATATTATAAAAAACAGGCTTTTGCCTGTTTTAATATCAATATTTTTTTGTTTATTTGCTATATTTCATATAAATTTTTTCATTAAATCCGGCTTGTTTTTTAAACTTTTCCGGCTTACGCAAAAACTCCTGACATGACTCATCAAATACGGTTGGTTCAAAGAAATTATACGTATCACGCAAAGTACGGAACTGATCTAAGGTGATGCCGGTCACTTCTTTGAAAACTGTATCCGTGATAGTCGTGTCAAAGTTAGCAAGCGTTGTTGTAGACTCACCATAAGCCATCAAGAATGATGGTATTGTACGAGAAAAACCACGCAAGC
>JAAZPT010000200.1 GCA_012797085.1 Christensenellaceae bacterium
AGTAAAAATTGGAAGTTTAACAGCAAAGATTTAATTGAGAGAGAGCTTAGAAGCGAATATTTATCTGCATTTGTTAAGGCTTTTTCAGGTACGGCTACGGAAATATCACCTTGGTATATAGTGCCCGCGGATACAAAATGGTATACAAGGTATTTAGTATCTGAAATATTACTTGATGTATTTAAAGATATAAACCCGCAATATCCACCATTACCTGAAAGTGAAAAAATTCAAATTCCAATATATATGGAAAAATTAAACAAAGAAAAATAGAGGTAACCTATGAAACTAAATTATAAGCGCACATTTTTAGTAGGTTTGGCATTTATGTCAATCACGGCATTTTGGAACACTTACAATCCTGTTATACCCCTGGTTTTAAAAAACACTTTTGAACTATCTGAAGTTTGGCAAGGTGTTGTTATGGCTGCTGATAATGTTTTAGCAGTATTTTTGCTTCCTTTTTTTGGCTCTTTAAGTGATAAGTGCAAGTTAAAAATTGGTAGACGTATGCCTTATATTGTAGTAGGAACAGCCTTGGCTACTACATTGCTAATGTTTTTGCCATTAGCGGACTATGCTAAAAATCTATACGCATATATAGGCATATTGTTTTTAATATTGCTGGCCATGGGTTTATATAGATCTCCTGCAGTATCCCTTATGAGCGATGTTACTCCAAAACCATTAAGGTCTAAAGCCAACAGTATTATAAACCTGATGGGAGCATTAGGCGGCGTATTTTCATTAATGCTTTTAAAGTTTTTAGTTGGTAAATACCCCGACGGTAGGAATAATTATGAGATGGTATATGCAGTTGTTGCCTCCTTTATGTTAATATGTGTTGCCATATTGTTATTAACAATAAACGAAAGAAAACTTTCAAAAGAAGTTTATGCTAATGAGGAAGCAATCGCTGATGTAAACGATAAAGTTAACGAAAACTTGGAAGGATCTAAAGAGGCCGGCGGTTTCAAAGCATTAAGCAAGGAAGAACAAAAAAGCTTGCTATTGATTTTGTTTTCAATATTCTTCTGGTTTGTTGGCTATAATGCAGTTGAAACAAACTTTACTAAATATGCCAATGTTAAATGGGATAGTGATATTGGCGCAGCTGCCACTTGCTTAATGATAGCTACAATAGGTGCTGTAGTATCTTTTGTGCCTGTCGGTATAATCGCTACAAAATTTGGAAGAAAAAGAACAATACAGGTTGGCATAATTTTACTTTCTTCATGTTTTGGTTTAGCAAGCTTTTTAGGTGATTTTTCATATAGTTACTATTTATTGTTCGCCCTTGTTGGAGTAGCTTGGGCAGCTATAAATGTAAATAGCTTACCCATGGTTGTGGAAATATGCAAAGCTAAAGACATTGGAAAATTTACCGGTTATTATTATACATTTTCTATGGCGGCACAAATATTCACCCCTATATTCTGTGGTTTTTTAATATCCATATTTGGTTATGATATACTTATGCCCTATGGTGCAATAACTGTTGCAATATCCTTTATTACAATAACAATTTCAAAGCACGGAGAAGCAGCAAAAGCAAAATGATAATTATTATATTAATAGTATTATTAGCATATTTAATACTAATATCCCCACGCATGGCAAAAAACTTTGATAAAAATCTTAGTAATAATTTATATGCCCATAGAGGTTACCACAGTAATACAGCTTACCCATGTGAAAATACCTTAGAAGCCTTTAGTTTAGCAGTTGAAAACGGCTATGGAATAGAGTTTGATGTTCAGCTTACCAAGGATAATATCCCTGTGGTTTTTCACGATAAAACATTAAAAAGAATGTTGGGTATCGATTCATGTGTTCATGATTTAAATTATTCCTATTTAAGCACATTAAAGTTACCTTGTGGCAATA
>JAAZPT010000025.1 GCA_012797085.1 Christensenellaceae bacterium
AAACTATGGCCCAAGGTGGCAATTAAAAATATGGAGGATAAAATATGAGTGATATACCGGATTTAAAATTTGATGTGGCAAGCACAGATAGCGTTGCTGCTGCAACACAAGTAGCTGAAAAAGCTGTTGAGAACATTAATATTGAAGAAACAGCTCAAAAAATCAATGCAGAGCTAAAGGATATTCCTAAACTTCATGATCATGACTTAACAGATGAAGAAAAGGCAAGCGTTGAAGCCTTTGTTAGTAAAATTGATATTAGAGATGCAGATAATATATTGTTATATGGCAGTGATGCACAGAAAAAAGTTGCTGAATTTTCCGATGCAGCACTGGAAAACATAAAAACAAAGGATAGTGGTGAAGTTGGCGACCTTTTGGTAAACCTTATAGCTAAGTTAAAAGGCTTTAATGCTGATACGGAGCCACCAAAAGGCATAAAACGTTTGTTTTTTAATGCAAATAAACAAATAAATGCTTTAAAAGACCGTTATCAAACAGTTGAGAGCAATGTTGAAGAAATTGCAAATTCCTTAGAAGATCATCAAGTTGTTCTTTTAAAGGATATAGCTATGTTCGATGAACTATATAAAACAAACTCTAAATACTTTAAAGAATTAACAATGTATATAATTGCCGGTGAAAAAAAGCTGGAACAAATAAGGAATACAGAACTTAAAGCTTTAAAGGAAGAAGCTGAAAAATCCAGCGATGCCTTAGCCGCACAAAAGGCTAATGACCTTGCAAATTTGGCTGATAGGTTTGAAAAGAAGTTGCACGACCTTAAATTAACAAGGCAAGTATCAATGCAAATGGCGCCACAAATCAGATTATTGCAAAATAATGACAGCTTGCTTGTAGAACGTATACAAAGTACATTAAGCAATACGTTGCCTTTATGGAAAAGCCAAATGGTATTGGCTCTTGGTTTGCATAGAAGCCAACAAGCTTTAAAGGCACAAACAGAAGTTACAAATATGACAAATGAATTGTTAACAAGCAATGCAGAAAAATTAAAAATGGGAACTATACAAACAGCTAAAGAAGCCGAACGTGGAATTATTGATATTGAAACCCTTGTTAAAACCAATCAATCCCTTATTGATACTATAAGTGAAGTAATGAAAATACAAGAAGAAGGCCATAACAAGCGCGTTGCAGCCGAACATGAAATGATAAAAATAGAAGAAGAACTTAAGAAAAAATTGTTGGAAATAAGAAACTAATTGGAGGCAAGCATGCTTTTTAGTGATAAAAATTATACTAAAACCCTTATATTATCTATACTTTTATGTGTAGCTATGATAATATTCGGTTTAATTTATAATATAGTTTTTAATTTGAAAAGTGAAGAAAAGCTTGTTGATGATATTATTGATGATGGAATAGCTACAATTTTTAACTATAAAGCCTATGATGGTAAAAATGCTGCTGCTATTGCATCCAGATATATTAGTACTAATAGCACAGAATATAAAAGCTTGATAAGTTCAAGCAACAATATTTTAGACAATAATTTAAGCTTAAAAGAAAGATATAAAAACTTTAATTCAATAAATAAGGATATAGATAATATATCCTTATTGTTGTTTGATAATATTGAATTCAACAATTCTATAAAAGATAAAAACTTGTGGGAAATGTTAAGACTTGAAGTTGCAGATTTATCCAACTCCGATGTTATAGAAAAGTATAATACCGCCGCTAAAACCTTTAATGATAAACTTTCTTCACCATTCTTTGGTTTTGGGGGAAAATTGTTTTTTATGCAAGAATACGAATATTTAGTTGAATAGGAGGACTTATGCAAAACAAAAACATTAAACAAATAATAGCATTAATTTTATGCTTAATTTGCATATTTGGCTGTGCCTCCTCAGCAGAAGTACGTTATCCCCAAAAACAAGAAAGCAGCTTTGTTACTGATTCTGCCGATATTTTTAGCATGGAATTAATAGAAAGCATAAATGATTTAAATAAAGTTGTAAGTAACAAAACTGATGTAAATTTATATGTAGCAAGTGTACGGTTTTTGGATGGTGAAAATAAAGAACAATATGCTAAAGAACTGTTTAAAAAATGGGAACTTGAAACAAATGACTTTTTATTGCTTTTGTCCATAGGTAATGAAGAATATTTTGCATTAAGCGGTAAAGATTTAGAAAGAAAAATATCTAATAATCTTGTTAATGGTATTTTTGTAAGTAGCGGCTTTACAGATGAATTTAAAAAAGAAAACTACAACAATGCTGTAGCATTATTTTTTAACGCTTATACAAGCTTACTTCAAAAAAATTTTAATGTAAAATTTAAAGACAAATTAATTACAAATTATAGAAATACCCCCAGCTATACCATGAAGACAAATGATACTTTTAAATTTAATTTTGATACTGATAATAAAAAAGATAATAGTAATATTAGAAACTTTATATTGTTGTTATTATTAATAGGCTATATAATCAACAAAAAGAACTCGAAGCCTAAAAAAGGTTGTGGTTGCTCTTCTATAATAATAATATACATTTTATTTACTATTTTAGGGAAGCTGTTAGATTAGTATATATTTTATTCTGATATATTAA
>JAAZPT010000428.1 GCA_012797085.1 Christensenellaceae bacterium
ACCCACACGTTCAATACCATCAATTGTGACCAAGATTTACCCCTACAAACAATTCCGGAATCGACGGGTATCAAAGGCGACACTCACCACCATGATCGAGGAGATGGTCATGGAAGGACTATTGCTGTGTAGCGAGGAATGTGACTTCTCATCGTTACTCTCAGATGATCGTATCGATTCGAAGAAGATGGTCCAGATTAACCCAGATTCCCCGATGGTTGCGAAATATGTCAAAGATTGAACCGAACGACCGGAACACCCCGCTGCCGATGCGGGGCGTTCCGAACCCATTAAATAGTATGCCGACGCACTATAACCTGTAACGAGGTGAAAGAATCGTGGACGATGAGTTTAAACGGAGAATGGGACTCAGGATTCGTCAGATGCAGCGCGCCCGGCGCAGGAAGAATTTTGGTCGGTCGTCGCTTGAATCTACAACGAAATGGGTAATGCGAGATAGATATATCGCGAAATTTGATATCCCGTTCGATACTATGACTGAGATGGTTGCATCTTGTGCCCTGGATCTTGGCTGTGAACTCGATATCGATACCGATAGACGATATACCCGGGATATCGATAGCAGACCGATGGTGACCTGGGTTGTTTTCCCGGATGAGGATCTAAACCTGGATCGGGTGTGATGGATCGTGCCAATCTCGGCACTGGTGAATGGTGAAGAGCGCGTAGCACCTCTCCTCACTGACACGGAGTGGCAGGTTCTCCAGGAGTTCCATCGATCCGGGGGAGTCAAGGTATCGACCTCCTGTTGCCATGCACCGGCAACCCCGGTCCAGGTGAAAGGTGGATATCGGTATTTTAAGGCCCCTTCCTGTGATCATGCCGTCGATACCATCGATACCATCCGCATGGAATCCATCATTGCCAAGACCGCCTCAAACGCTGGGTGGTCCATTCGGTGCAATGTGATCGGGGGAGATAAAACCCGACCCTGGATGGTGAACGTTCTGGCCACATCCCCGGATGGGGATAGGAGGATTGGGTTCGTTATCTCGTCGAAAGAGCCATCGGTATCGGATCTTGGCAAGTATGTCATCCAATCGTTCAGGATGTCGTTATCGGGGATTATCCCGATATTCCTGTTCCCGAGCATCCCCAGGGCTGGATTATGGCGATTCGTGCATGAAGGGAAATTCATCACGGCGCTGAAGTATGTCGAAGGGCGTGGGATTATCGGTGGGTTGGATGCCCAGTTGTATGTCGAGGTAGCACTCGAGAACCAACCCAACGCCCCATCTAACCAGATGCGCATCCGATCATTCAAGATTACGACATGGGCGAAACGGTCCGAAACACATCCCGATGACCCGTATCGGTTTGATTGTTGCGCTGATGTGTCATTCCTCGATGAACACATCATGTCATTCCCCTGGGAATGGGTCGCGTCTAGCGAGGTTATCCATCAACTCCAGGAGCGGGGGGAGGATATGGACGAATTGCTCCTGTTATCAGCGGAGATGTGTGTCCTGAGCATAGCAATCTCACATTTCGCGCGGTTTGATGGGATATTCTACACCGCGAGGGATATTGCGCTCGGCCTCCTGATAAAGACGAGCGGGGTCGGTCGGATCAATGATATCGTGGATGATTTCCTCGGTGGTGGGTTCAAGGAAAAATACTACGCGGTATACCCCCGGTTCGTGTATCTCGTAAAGCGGGATATTCTCGAATTGAAGCGTAAAAAGGGGTATGTGGTTGCGAGGTCGATTGGTTCATGAATGGTATTCCGATAGAAGGTGGCGTTAACGATTGCTACCATAATATGAACGGATTCTGTGTTTGCCCTTACATGCATTGGAATAAGGGTCGGGACAGATGGTTGAGCAGGGTGCGATGTGTTGCGACCCAGTTTGGGGTTGTGAAGTGTCACGGATATGTGCAGAGTGGTAGGGTGTCGTGGTATGTTCATGAAATTCGGGAATGAAGACTGGATATCGTATTCGAATTGTAATATGATTGAATCGGTTGAGATTGTGAAGGCTGATGGCAAATCCCCGTCGTATGTGGTGATGGTTCATTACATATCTGGTCGGGTGGTCGAGGTGTATTCCAGCGTGCATATGGACGAATGCCAGGACTTCGCGGATGAGATCATGTCGAGGGAGCTGAGTCTGGCATTCTCCCCCCTGGAGGCAATGTGATGTCTACCCGGGTTCTCTACGATATCCGGGTCGAAGGTATTGCTGCGAAGGGTCGTGCCGACCTGATCCGGTTCCATTCCGGGAGGAGGGTTACCCCGATGCAGGCCATCCGGGCGAAATGCTATGATTGTATGGGGTATTATGCCGATGGGCGCAAGGATTGCGGGCAGACTACCTGCCCGCTCTATCGGTTCATGCCATACCGGGATGTCGATCGTGAGGATAGCGACGAGTCACCGGGAGGCCAGGATGGATTCTAAAGGTCCAGCACCCCACATTTCCGGGTATGCTGGCACTTGTATGGTAGGTTGATAGGTAAAGGTATAGGTTAGGAATTATTAATGTCTGGCAATGATGATATTGTGGTGTTCTCGCTCCCGGTATGCCCGAGATGCGATATGGTGAAGAACCAACTCCGGGAAGCAGGGGTTGAGTTCAGTGAAATGGGGATGGATACCGCCGAGGGGATCACGGAACTCCGGGTGAACGGGTGTTTCGCGATGGAGGCTCCTGTCGTGAAACGTGGTGACAAGTTCTTCGAGGACGATGATTTGTTTGATAAAGATGGGGATGTGATCAAGTTCTGGGAGGACGATGAGTCATGGATCAAGTTCCGGGAGGACGACGACCCATGATCCCCTGCCAAATCTGTCCACATTTCATCGGGTTGTTCATCACCGGGTATCGGGTCGCGAGGAGTCGGGATGAACTCGTGCCGTATATTCTGGGGTTGGTGTGTCTTGTTTTTGGCGCGATTATAGCGACAACTGGCATTCTGGTTGGCATTGCGGCGGCCATTGTCATCTTTGGGATCCCTCTTGTCGGAATGGGGTTGCCCCAGATGCTCGTGTGGGGTATATTGTCTGGCGGTATCGGCGTCGTGGCAATAAATATTCAGTTAAATTCCGTTGCAAAGGGTATCGTGGTACCCTGGGTCCGGATGGTGACCCCGGTAGTGCTGAGTGATACTGCAACTAGGTCGTATGTCATAGAATGTGCGTTTACTATGTTCACCGGGATAG
>JAAZPT010000201.1 GCA_012797085.1 Christensenellaceae bacterium
TAATAAATGTGGAAAAATTTCTCCTTTTAAACTTGGGGATTATTGTGGAACTTGTTTTGATTCGAAAGATCTTCGTCTTATTTCAAATGATGATTTGTCTCGTTTTGATTTTTGGAGAATCCCTATTATCAATGCTATTAGAAACAATTCAAGCATTCATACAATTAATACTGAGGAACATACAGCTCAGTTATCTCATAAAGAAGTTACGGAAGATATTTTGTCAAAAACTGAAGATTATGAGATACGCTTTCAAGACATAGATGTTGGTGAATATGGCGAAAATTCAATTGATGTATTAAGTTGCACCACAACAATGGAAGTCGGAATTGATATCGGATCACTTACTGCAGTTGGACTTAGAAATATTCCTCCGATGAGAGAAAATTATCAACAAAGGGCTGGTAGAGCAGGAAGAAAAAATACTGGAATTTCAACAATAGTTACTTATGCATTTGGAGGAACTCATGACAGCTATTATTTTCAAAATCCAGATGAAATGATTTCAGGGGAGCCTAGGAAACCTTGGATAGATAGGGAGAACCCGAAAATAACACAAAGACATTTTAATATGAAGGCTTTAAATGGATTCATGAATACTGATGAAATGAAGAATGAATATGATAGTATAAATGATATTGGAATTATTACATTATTTAAAAAATTTGGAGATTCATTTGTACAATACTGTGGTAATTTAGCGTTTCCAGTATCGGAAACAATTGATACTTTTGAAGAACTAATGAATAATGTACTTAATCCACAAAAGAAACAGTTATATTTAAATGGAGATAAAGAGAGGACTGCATTTGATGTTTTATATGAAGAAGGATTTATCCCATCATATTCATTTCCTAAAAACGTTGTGAAATTTTTTGTTGAAAAAGATTCAGGTATTAATAAAAATGCACCAAGAGAAGTTCAGTATGCTCCAGAAAGGGATATTGCTATTGCTATTAGTGAATATGCTCCAGGAAGATTTGTGACTATAGATAAAAAAATATATAAAAGCGGAGGAATATATGCGGTTCCCCGACCAAAAGATTATTATAATAATCAAGCAGAATATTATTTTGGAAATGATGAATACTTTAAAACAGTAGTAATATGTACAGAATGTAATTGGTTTGGATATGGAAATGAATATCATGATTGTCCTTATTGTCATGCAGAAATAGAACACAGGAAAATGATTAAACCTTGGGGATTTGCACCAGTTAGGGGCGATGCAGTTCCGTATGAAGATGAAACTGAAGATAGAACATATGCTGCTGCACCTTATTATTCATATGTTCCAGAAGAAGATGATATGAATCAGTATAAAAATAGTAATATACGATATAGTAATGAAACAGATAGGAAAGTTCTAAACGTAAATATGGGTACTGAAAAATTTGGTTTTAACATTTGTAAAAAATGTGGAGGAGCAGAAGTTGCTGACCCATGTACAAATGGAAAATTTAAGCTTTCACAGCCATATCATGACAGAAATGTTTGTCATCATGATGGATTTGTAGAGAGTAATATTTATTTAGGGCATGAGTTTTTGACTGATATGTTTATGTTAGATATTAAATATAATTCTAAAATGCTTGTTGGAAATTCTAGTTTAGCTGAGAAAAACATTTTATATTCCGCAATTACCACAATGCA
>JAAZPT010000202.1 GCA_012797085.1 Christensenellaceae bacterium
TCATACTCATCATCATCGTCATCGCCAAATAAAGAATTGCCGCATTCTGTACATTTTGGGTCGAAATCCATATCGATTTCTTCGGAATCCAACACTACTTCCTTGCCACAATGGGGGCATTCATAAACAAGTTCACTATCGTCTTCATCATACTCGTCATCATAATAATCATGATCACAGCAGTTGTCGTCTTCATCATCTTCTTCATCAACGATATATTCTTCAACTTCTGCTAAGTCACTATCAATATCCTCAACATAGTCTGAAAGGTCTTCTAAAGATTCTTCTACATAGTTTATTTGTTTAGCTGCCAACTCAAGGGCATCTATAACTTCGCTTAAAAGCTTCCCTTCATTTTTTGAAGTATCTAAGTTCATGCCTTCAGCTAAACCACGTAAGTATGAAATTTTCTCTGATAATTTACTCATAATAATCCTCTCCTTTAAGTGTACTAAGCACGTTCCATATACTCACCAACGCGAGTATCAATGCGAATTTTATCCCCAATATTAATAAATAAAGGCACTTGTAGTGAAAAACCCGTTTCAACTGTTGCAGGTTTGAAAGTTGTGGACGCGGTATCACCTTTAAATCCCGGTTCTGTATCAGTAACCTCAAGTATTACAAAGTTTGGAGGCTCAACGGAGAAAGGGCTACCTTTAAAGAAGCGCATTGTAACATTGTCGCCTTCCTTAACAAAGGGAATAGCATCTTCTACTTGGTCCTTATTAAGGGGAATTTGTTCAAATGTTTCAGAATCCATAAAGTAATACAAATTACCATCATTATAGGAATATTGCATATCCTTGGTTTCAATTATTGCACGAGGAGTTTTATCCGTTGGGTTAAATGTTCTTTCAACAACAGCACCTGTAATTATATTTTTAATTTTTGTACGAACAAATGCTGCACCTTTACCCGGTTTAACGTGTTGGAAATCCACTATAGTCCAAACTCCGCCATCCCATTCAATAGTAATGCCTTTTCTAAATTCACCAGCTGTAATCAAGTTATTTCCTCCTTTAAATATTAAAGTATAATTAATTCTCTATCAAAATCCGTAAAGGGTATATTGCCTTCTTTAGTTACAAAACAGGTATCCTCTATCCTTACACCGCCAATACCCGGTAAGTAAATGCCGGGTTCAACCGTCATAAGTGAGTTTTCCAACGCAAGTGTGTTTGTTTTTGTATTAAACCTTGGTTCCTCATGAATATCTATACCTAAGGAATGGCCTAAACCATGACCAAAACGGCCTTCAAAACCTTGAGCACATATATAATCACGAGCAACAGCATCAACATCTTTACAAATTACGCCTGCTTTTAAAAACTCCCTTGCCATAAACTGAGCTTGTTTAACAACATTATAAACATTCAGCATTGTATCACTTGGGGTACCAACCGCTAAAGTACGAGTCATATCAGCACAGTAACCATTAAATTTAGCGCCAAAGTCAAAGGTAATCATATCGCCCTTTTTCACCCTGTATTCGCTTGGTACAGCATGGGGTAATGAGCCATTTGCACCAGCAGCACAGATTGTATTAAAGGCGCTACCGTTGCTACCCTTTGTTTTTAAAATATACTCTAAGCGTGCAGTAAGAGCGATTTCGCTTTCACCTTCTTTTATATAGGGTAAAAGTTCCCTTAAAGAATCACTTGTTATTTTACAAGCTTTTTTAATATTGTCAACTTCTTGAGCATCTTTTATAACACGCAATTGTTGCGGAGCTTGATTAAGGGATTCAAGCTCAACATTTTCTATTGTTTTTTTAAGTTCTTTATAATCTTTTAAACTAACAACATCATCTTCAAAATAGATTTTTGTTATGTTGTTGCTTTTAAGTATATCGGCTAATAAATCATTATGATTTTTAATATTATCTATCATTAAAACTTCAAAGTCCGGAGCCTCGTTTTCCGCTTGTTCCGTATATCTGAAATCTGTAATAATTACTTTAAAATTATTAGCAATAGCTATAAGCCCCTCGCCTTTATAGCCAGAAATGTAAAACATGTTTGAACCGGAATGTAAAACCACCGCCTCATTATTTTTACAATTTAAA
>JAAZPT010000026.1 GCA_012797085.1 Christensenellaceae bacterium
CGGAAGTTAAAATATTTTTAACAGCCAGCCCTGAAACAAGAGCCAAAAGAAGATTTTTGCAGAAATTATCTGCCGATAGTTATGAGGATATACTTAAGGCCATTATTAAAAGAGACCATCAGGATATAAACAGGGAGCTTAATCCTCTAATACAAGCAGAAGATGCCCATCTGTTGGATTCATCAAACATGAGTTTAGATGAGGTGGTTGAAAGTATTTTGCAAATAGTGAGGAATCGTAAATGAACAAAAATATAGAGTTTGATAAAAATGGCAACCAAAAAACTACGTTTATTTATAAGATTTTAAGAATATTAGCATCTATAGTATTTAAAACAATATTTCCCATAGAATTTATAGGCGCAGAAAAACTTAACAGTTATGATGCTCCCTTTGTTTTAGTTTCCAACCATAAAAGTTTTATGGACCCAGTTGCTTTAGCTGCACCTTTAAAAAAATACCCTATTCATTTTTTAGCAAAAAAAGAGCTCACAAAATTCAAGTCCTTTGCCTATATACTAAAAAAAGCATATATGATACCTATAGATAGAAAAGGAACTGACCTTAAAGCTATAAGGGAAAGTTTAAGTGTTTTAAAAAACAAAGGTGTATTGGGCCTTTTCCCTGAAGGAACACGTCACAAGCCTGGTATAATGCTTGAGCCGGAAGGCGGCGCCGCCCTTTTAGTTATGAGAAGTGGCGTGCCAGTTATACCTGCTTTAATAAACGGAAAAATAAAATTATTTAAAAAAACAAAAGTGTTTTTTGGTGAGCCTATTGTTTATGATGATATATTAGCCCAAGGTGTAAGTACACATACTTGTGAGCTATTTACACAAAGAATGAAGTATGTATATAGTAAATTTGTTGAAAATCTATAAAACATCTGTTTTTTTAAAGGAATTATGCTATAAACGCTTGAAATTATTTAAGTGATGAAGTATTGTATTATTAAAGGGGTGTTGTATGCCAATTATTGTTGCAGATCATGCAGGTTTTTGTATGGGTGTGAAAAGAGCAATTGATTCTGCCTTAAGTCTATCAAACACTGATAATGTAATAAACAGTTTTGGCGAGTTGGTACACAACCCTGAAGTTATAAATAAGCTTGAAAATGCAGGCGTTTATGCTGTTAATAGTCTTAAAGATATTAAAGGTGATACTGTGCTTATAAGAAGCCATGGAGTATCGCCGTCAGTATTAAAACAATGCGAAGAGTTTAATTTAAAAGTTGTTGATTTGACTTGCCCCTTTGTTGACAGGTTGCATAAAAAAGTTGCCGAATATAGTAAGAACGGTTTACCGGTAATAATAGTAGGCGATAAAAACCACCCGGAAATAATTGGCACCATAGGTTGGTGCAGTGGCAATGTATATACAGTAAACAGTGTAGATGAAGCAAATAATTTGCCACAAATTGATGAGGCTTTAGCAGTTGCACAAACAACCTTTCCCTATGAGGATTGGCAAAAAATCACTCAGCTTTTAAAAGGCAAAATAAAAAAATTAGTACTTATGGAAACCATATGTACAGCAACTATACTAAGGCAAAAATCAGCAAGGGAAATTGCCACTAAGGCAAATGCAATGATAGTTATTGGCGGTAAAAACAGCGCCAATACTAAAAAGCTATATAATTCTTGCAAAGAACTATGTAGCAACACAATTATGGTAGAGCGCGCGTCGGATATACCGATGGGCTTTGCAGATATAAATACGGATATAATTGGGATCACAGCCGGGGCATCTACACCGGAATGGTCACTCAAGGAGGTTATTACACGCATGACAGACATCGAAAACAAGGAAGAAATCCTTACCCAGGAAATTACAGCTGAAGAAACTCAAGTAGAACTTGAAAATGCAGCTCCCGCAGCAACAGCCGAAGAACAAGCTAAAGCCGATTTCTTAGCCGATATTGAAGCAACATTGGTTAAAATAAGGCCTGGTCAAGTTATGACAGGTACAGTCGTTCAAATCACTGACGATGAAGTTTGTGTTAACATCGGTTTTAAATCCGATGGGCTCATTAATCGTAGCGAATTAGCTGATAAAGATGTTAAAATGGGCGACGAAATTGAAGTAGAAGTAGTGAAAGTAAACGACGGCGAGGGTAATGTATTGTTATCTCAGCGTAACATTGTCAACCGCAAAGTTTGGAATGCACTTGTTGAAAAGCATGAAAACAACGAAGTTGTTGAAGCTATAGCAAAGGATGTTGTTAAAGGCGGTATAATAGCCAACATTAATGGTGTTCGTGCTTTTATCCCTGCATCACAATTAGCAAACCGCTACGTTGAAAACTTAGATGAGTTTAAAGGCCAAACACTAAAGGTTAAAATTATTGAATTGGACAGACAAAAAAAGCGTATTGTAGCAAGCCGAAAAGCTGTTATTCTAGAAGAAGAGGCTGCTAAAAAAGCTGAAATTTGGAAAACACTTGCTGAAGGCGAAGTTGTTGACGGTATAGTTCGCCGCCTAACAAACTTTGGCGCCTTTGTTGATATTGGCGGTATTGATGGACTTATCCATATAACCGATTTATCTTGGGCAAGAGTTAAACATCCCTCAGATGTTGTTAAGCCCGATCAAAAAGTTCAAGTTAAAATTCTTTCCCTTGATGAAGAACGTGAACGCATTCAATTAGGTTTAAAACAACTGGCTCCCCGTCCATGGGATGTAGCAGATAAAAAATACATCGTGGGCAGTGTTGTAGAAGGTAAAGTTGTTAGAATTACAACTTTTGGAGCTTTTGTTGAATTAGAACCCGGCTTAGATGGCTTAGTTCATATTTCACAATGTGCATTGCACCGTATACAAAAGGTTGAGGATGCTGTGCAAGTTGGTGATATTATCAGGGTTAAAATCCTTAATGTTGACTCCAATGCTCACCGTATAAGTTTAAGCATTCGTGAAGTTTTAGCTGATGAGGCTCTTGATAACTCAGATCTTTTAGAAGATGACAACCAATTATTTGGTGAAACACCTGAAGATTTTGTAGAAGAAGTTGTTGAAAAACCCATCGTTGAAGATGCAGTAGAGGCTGTTGAGGAACCTGTTGCTGAGGTTGAAGAAGTTGTTGAAGATGCAGCAGAAGTTGTTGAAGAAAAAACAGAAGAATAAGCTGTAAAGATTTTTTGGAGTAAAGGAAGGCGAGTTTTCTTGTTTTTCCTTTACTCCATTTTATATTTATTGAGGTGTGATTTATGAAGTATGTGTATAGAGGTCAAAGAAACACTCCTTTGGCCAGTTCGGACAATACAAGATTTAAATATTTAATTGTGATTGCTATATTGGCTGTTGCGCTTATTGTAACATTGTCATTTTTATTGTTCGGGGCCAAGGATATATCAGAAGAAAAAATAAACACCACAATTAAAACCATCATTAATACTGAAATGAAAAATGCTATAACTCAGTCTGAAAATTTATCCAGATCCGGCGCAAGCGGCACATCAAACACATTAGGCAAGGTAAGGCAACATGTTTATGCCTTGGAAACATTAAACAAGCTTAACATACAACTTTTTGGACAAAGCGGAAGGCTTTACCCCCAGCAATACTTTGATACTACCCAAGGTATTATTGAAAGCTATGCCACAATGTTACAAACCGGACAACCCACAAATGAAGTGTTGGCCAAATTAATTGAAAACCTAAAAATAATTCAAAGCGCTACTACTGAACTTGTTGGTAATTAATAAGGAGAAACTATGAAAACAAAAATTAGCA
>JAAZPT010000203.1 GCA_012797085.1 Christensenellaceae bacterium
GAAAAACATATATACGTTTTAAAAGACAAAGTTTAAGAATATTAACATTACGGAGCTAAACAACGTAAATGCTAGTAAATAAATAAAACTGTATGAAAAACATATAAACGTTTCAAAAAACAAAGTTTGAAAATATCAACATACGGTTTTGAAAACGTAAATGCTTTTAAAATTTAATTTTCCTTATAAAAAATAACTTTACCCAAACTACAACGAGAGCTTAATAAGCTCCCATACAAGTGATATTTAATCCAAACAAACAAAAATACCCCAACAACAAGCCATAAAAAAGGCTTACCCTAAGGCAAGCCCTTTATGTTATTTTATTATATTCCTTAAATCATCAATAGTTTCCTTAAATGTAGCCATGGCATTCCTGATAACCTCAGGATTCTCCATATCCACCCCTGCCATGCGCAAGGCATCAAGGGGAGGAACACTTCCGCCGGCACTTAGGAATTTCTTGTAACTCTCTACAGCACTTGCGCCTTCGCTAAGTATCTTGTTTGCCAAATATACGGCAGCTGCAAAGCCCGTAGAATAAACAAACACATAGAAAGCCCTGTAAAAATGGGGTATGCGTGCCCATTCAATGGCAATAAGCTCGTCCACATTGCAAATTTCGCCATAGTATTTTTTGTTTAAATTATAATACTCATTGCTTAAAACTTCATGTGTGAGTGTTTCACCCTTTTCAGCAAGGCTGTGACTTATTCTTTCAAACTCTGCAAACATAGTTTGCCTGAACATTATTGTTCTGAACTGCTCTAGGAAATAGTTCAATAAATAAGCCTTTTTCTCTTTTGACTCCGTTTTGTTAAGCAAATGCTTCAAAAGCAAAACTTCATTCACTGTAGATGCAACTTCAGCTACAAACAGGCTGTAATCACTTTTTGCAAAGGGTTGAGCATTGTCGCTGTACCAACTGTGCATTGTGTGCCCTAATTCATGGGCTAATGTCATGCAACTGTTTAAATCGTCATTATGGTTTAAAAGTATGTAGGGATGAACACCGTATACACCAAAGCTGTATGCGCCGGAAGCCTTGCCCTTGTTCTCATAAACATCAATCCAACCTTCATTTTTAGCTCTGTTCAGGGTGGCTGTATAATCATCACCAAGCACACCAAGGGCGGCAATTACATTGTCAAATGCCTCGTCATAGCTCATATCCCACTTTACGTCTTTAACTATAGTGGCATAAAGATCGTACATGTGCAGCTCTTCATAGTCCAAAACATCCTTCCTTAATTTCAAATAATCATTAAGATAGGGTATGCTCTCGTTTATAACTTCTACAAGGTTATCATAAACCTTTAGCGGAATTTCATCATAATATAATGATGCTTCAACACAGCTGTTAAAGCCTCTTGCATTGGCAACAAATTTATCGTTTTTAACACTTCCGCCATATGTGGCAGCTATGGTATTTTTATATTTGCCGTATGTTTCAAACAGGGTTTCAAAGGCTTCTTTTCTTACATCTCTGTTATCGTCCTCTATCAACTTGCCATAGTAAGGCTCCGTCAGTTTAACTTTGCTACCGTCGGTATCTGTAACTTCCGGGAACTCCATATCCGCATCGGTAAGCATGGTAAAGGCGTTTTCCGCTGTGGCTGCGCTGTCGCCCATCATGGCCATAAGCTTTTCTTCTTTGTAGGATAGTGTGTGAGCCTTTTCTCTTATAAGCTTTCTAAGGTAAACATAATAGTCCTGCAAGCTTTCATCCTTTAAAGCATTCTGCAATATGCTTTCATCAAGCATAAGCAATTCAGGCTTTAAAAAGGCACTGGCGGATGCAAAGTTCACATATAAGTTGTAGGCCTTGCCTTCCATGCTTTGGGCGCCTGTGTTGCCAGTATCACCGTCAAGGTTCATTTTAGCATAGGCATATAGCTGTATAATCGATAGTTCTATGTAAAAGTTGGCCTTTAAAACTTCGCCTATGTTTTCGCCAACATTGCCCTCATATTTTGAAAAGGATTCAACAAGGGCTTTAGTTTCCTCAAACTTAGCCTCATAGGCATCATCTGTTGCAAATATATCGCTTAGTTTCCATTGAAAATTTTTGTCGGCTTCCTGCCTTGTCATTTCTCCGCGTTTTTTCATATAGTAAATTTATCCTCCCCAAATTAAAAGGTAAATTTTCATTTACCTTTTGTATGTTTAATTTATTCTTTTGTTATTGACCACTTGAGTAAGCTACCGGCGTTTCATTCGTTGTTACAAGTATAAAGGTTTTACCCCTTTGGAACTGTATTTCGTTGCCGGCCATATCCATGTAAACTGTTCTTGATGTATAGTCGGGACGCTCCCAATAGCCGGGTATGTACCTGCCACCAATAAAGAAATCGGCATTGCCCTTGCCTATGTGGTGGGTTACAGGTGCTACGCTGTTATTATCGTTCCACTCAACGGTAGCACGTTGAACAATAACGTTGTTGAAGCCGAAACGAACTTCCTCTTTAGTGGTTAAATCCCTGCTTACATAGGGCTGATCATGAACGTATCTGTAATATAGATTATCCATGTCGTCATATAAGAAAGATGAATCGTATTCCTCATGGCCTACACCTATAGTAATTTTATGAGCAAAATCACCTGTTGTGGGCAATTCATCGGTAAATAACCAGGGGCGAGGTATTGCAACGTGGCTTTGGGGTATAAGGGCTGCGATTTCCTTAACATTGGCATCAACGTTGTTGGGAGCCTTTATGCCGGCAACACGGGGCAAGAACTTAGCCCAGGGCTTGCCACTGCCAACTAAACCGCTGAATAAAACACCCTTTTTATCGGCTCCGGTTTCACGGAATACTGCTGTACAACTGCTGCCTTTAAGCTCCTGTGTACCGTAGAATATAAAGCCTGCCTGCCATTCCTCACGCATCCAGCAATGGCCTACACGAGCACTCCTTACGGGGCCTGCAGATGTGGGCATTACATCGCTGAATAAAAAGGAGATACGGGTTGAACCGTTCCTATAAAGTGGTGTTTCGTAAACGATATCCGCATCGGTACCGCCCCAAGGTGCACGGGGACCTATGCCGCCTTCACTGTTATCAATTTGAACCAACATCGGTTGATATAAGCCATCCCAACTTAAACCTGTTGTGGGGCTAACACCTTCAATAATTGGGTTATCATCATATTTTCCGTTACTAAGCTTGCCTTTACCTACTATGTTTCTGTCCGGCTCGTTTTGTAACAATGTTACGGGCTCGCCGGCATAGGAAACGCTGAACAAAGCAAAGCATAAAACTAGTGCTAATAAAAGACTGATTAATCTTTTCATTCAAAATTCCTCCTATAAATCAGGAAATACATTTGTATATCCAAATAACATAACTATTTTATAACAATTGCTTGTATTTATCAAGGGAAAGGAGTCTAATTTACAAAAATGTTACTAAAATATTATTTTGAAGAGTTTCTGATTAAATTCCTTTGTATTTTACCGCTTATTGTTTTAGGCAATGAATCAACAAATTCAACTATCCTGGGATACTTATAAGGGGCAGTAACCTTTTTAACGTGATTTTGAAGTTCCTTTATAAGGGCATCGCTGGGACTGTAGTTCTTAGTAAGCACTATGCTTGCCTTTACAACCTGACCGCGCATGGGGTGGGGCACTGCTGTAATGGCGCACTCTAAAACGGCGGGGTGTTCAAGCAAGGCGCTTTCAACCTCAAAGGGCCCTATTCTGTAACCGCTGCTCTTTATAACGTCATCATCCCTACCTACAAAGAAGAAGTAGCCGTCTATATCACGCCAGGCAATATCCCCTGTGTGGTACATGTTGTTATAAAACACCTTTTTGTTAGCCTCCTCATTGTCCAAATAGCCTACAAACAAGCCGGGTGGGTAACCCTTATCCAAGCGAATAACGATTTCGCCCTCCACGCCGTCTTCAACGGAGTTGCCTTCAGCATCTACAATATCTATGTCGTAAGCGGGGGATGGCCTGCCTGTTGAGCCTTGACGAGGGTTCATGTATTTGCTCGTCATAATAAGAGGAGTTGTTTCACTCTGACCAAAGCCCTCAAATATTCTAATGCCCGTATACTCTAAAAACTTGTTGTATATTTCGGGGCTTAAGGGCTCACCGGCAGTGTTTGCCCATCTTAGGCTGCTCAGGTCGTATTGGGATAAATCCTCCATTATCAAAAACCTGTATACTGTGGGCGGGGCGCAAAAACTTGTAACCTTGTATTTTGAAATCATGGCAAGCAAGTTTGCAGGCACGAAGTTATCAAAGTCGTAAACAAACAACGTGGCACCCATTATCCATTGACCGTATATTTTTCCCCAACCTGCCTTGGCCCAACCGGTATCGGCAACGGCAATATGTATATCATTATCCTTTACATTATGCCAATAGGCAGCCGTAGCAATATGAGCAAGGGGATGATTATGGTTATGGGTAGCCATTTTGGGCATACCTGTTGTGCCGCTTGTAAAATAAATAAGCAACAAATCTTCATTTTTTGCATAGTCTGATGGTTTTTCAAAAACTGTGCTTTGTTCAGCCATGGCATCATGTAAGTTTATAAAGCTTTCATGGTAACCCAATGAAAAAATATGTTCAAGGCTCTCACATTCCTGTTTAGCTTGATATACATCTTTAATAAGATGATCGGCATCAACGCATATAACTGCCTTGGCCTTGCTGGAATTAACCCTGTAAACAATATCTTTTAGTGCAAGTTGATGGGTGGCGGGTATAAATACGCAGCCCAATTTCATCAAAGCTAAAATGCATATCCAATATTCATAGCGGCGTTTCAGTATAAGCAAAACCTTATCGCCCTTTTTTAAGCCCCGGGCTTTAAAGGCGTTGGCCGCCTGATTGGACAGCTCGCTAAATTGCTTGAAGGTAAAATGTTTTTCCTCACCCTCAAGGTTAGTCCATATCATAGCTCTTTTATCGGGCTCCGTTTTAGCATATTCGTCTATAATGTCATAGGCGAAGTTAAAACCTTCGGGAACATTTAATTTATAGTTTTTTTCAAAATCCGATTGATTTTCGAAATTAATATTAACATACTTATGTGCAAGCATAAAATAACCTTTCCTTTACGGTGTATTTAGGGTATTACAATAGCCAAAAAATTGACCGGTTCGTCACCGATTGCTTGCATTGCGTGGGGATGTAATGAATCATAGTAAACACAATCACCGGGGCGCAAAATGAGCTCGTTTTCGCCTATTACAATGCGCATTGTACCCGACAGTATATAGTCAAACTCTTGCCCTTCATGGCTGTTGGGGCGCATTTTTCTGTTTGTATCAGGGGGGACCGTTACAAATAGAGGCTCAACCTTTCTGTTTTGAAAGTTGAATGCCAAATTTTTGTAAATATAGTGGTCGTGTCTAACAATATCATGCCCCTGACCGTTTCGTGTGACTGTGTATACATTCATATGGGGTGATTTTCCGGTTAATAACTCCGTAGTATCAACCTTGAACGTTTCACTGATCTTTAGCAAATAGCTAATGGGGAAGTCAACCTCTCCGCTTTCAAGCTTAATATATTCGGCAACGCTTATATTTAAAATTTCAGCTACCTGCTCGACGGTGTAGTCGGAGATTTCCCGCAAATCCTTAATTCGCATAGCTATATCGTTAACTTGCTTGTAATCCGACAAATGTAGCCACCTCCTTATAATAATATTATAAGTTTATACTCCTAAGGCTTTAAAATCAAGTAAAATAAATAAAGACACAAAAATTAAACATAAAAAACAGCAAGCTGATTGCTTGCTGTATATGATTAAATTATTTAAGGAGCTATTGAGTTGCCATAGGGGAATGCAATATCCGTATCGGATAATTTCTTTTGGTCCATATACCACTCTATAAATTCCCTTGAGGCAAGGGAAGCCTCACCACCTGAAAAGCCCGCCGGTATAAACACTACAACGGCAATTTCAGGTTTCTCATAGGGGGCGAAACTAACGAACCAGGCGTTGTTTTCCAAGTCTATGGATGTAACCTCCGCAGTACCCGTTTTTGCTGCTATTTGATCTCTATATGGCCAGTTTACAAAATACTTTGCAGCCGTACCGCCCTCTGTATCAACAACGCCCTTCATACCTTCCCTTATAAGAGGCAAGTATTCCTCTGCATTGGGTATATCGTGCAATACGGTTGGAGTCCTTTGGCTGAGTATATCGCCATCGGGTGATGTTACCGAGTCTATTATAAGCAGATTATATGTTGTACCGCCGTTTGCTATGCTGCATACATAGCGAGCAACGGCTGCAGGGGTTAAAACCGTAATACTTTGGCCTATGGCCGTCATAATATTTTGACCGCCACCCCATTTAATATCGTTTAAGTAGTTATATGTATCGCCTATAATTGCTTGGGTGTATACCATGGACCTGGTCATGTTTAGCTCCTCCATAAGTATGGGGCGCATGTGGTCAAGCCATTGGTCCTGACCCGTGTTTACGGCCATATCCATAAGCCTTTTAATGCACTTGTTTAAACGCTCTTCATCATAATAAATGTTTCTGCTGGCGCCTACGTTTTTAAGGTGAGTTTTTATAGAGTTAAAAACGATAATTGGCACGGCAGTATCCTGAGATGCCTCATTAAGGGGCTTATTCGGGTCATATAATGAGTTTTGGGAGCCGACAACACTCCTAAGCTCACCTGGCAAATCCAAGCCGGTTTTAGATGTTAAACCGAGCAATGTGGCATACTTGTACAGGCGCTGCTCTCCAAGGCGGGATCCCAACTCATAAAAGAAGTAGTTGCAACTGTTTTGCAGGCCCTGAATAATTGTTTGATCCTGATGTTTATATCTGTAATGTGGGCTTATCCAACATTTAGGTGCTGTGGTGATATCCCTTGTATATTTCATAAAATAGCCGTTATCATCTATTGTTTCATCCTTCCACAGTTCACCCTCCAATAGGGCACCAAGGCCGGAAACCATCTTATAAATTGAGCCCGGAGTACCTAAGGCATGTATGTTGTAATTCATCAATAGATTACGAGGATCCGTAAGTATTTGTTCGCTCTCGGGCCCTAAGGCTACAAGGGCGTTAAGGTCATACGTGGGGTAGTTTGCCATGGCAAGCACACGACCCTCCATATCAACAACCATCATTGCGGCACGCTCTGCCAAGGCTAAGGGGAACTTTTGCCAATCCCTGTTTATGATATCTTCCTTATTTTCCTCAAGCCATCTTTCGTCTAAAAGCTTTTTCTGTTGCTCGTTTCTACAGCTGGCTACGTTTTCCGCAAGGGCTCTTTCGGCTTGTTGTTGATAGCTGTCCTTTATTGTAAGCTTTACATTGTTGCCGTCTTTAGGCTCCTGATAATCCAGTATCCTTGTAATTTTACCCAGGCTATCCCGCTCTACAAGCTTATAACCCTGTCTGTTATATGAGTTTTGTGTAAGCCAATCCTCCATGGAGGCCTCTATGCCGTCCCTGCCTATAAGGTCATTATAGGCATAGCCTTTTTTAGCAAGCTCAACATACATCTCCGATGAGGGTATGGCACCTAAATAACCGATTATTTGTGCCCCAACCTCACCACGGGGGTAAACACGCTTTGTGCCGACGGCAATTTCCATACCAGGCAATTGCATAGATTGAGTTTCTATTTCTATAACGGTTTCATAGGGTACATCCTTGGCTATTATAATGGCTTGGCTATTAAACAGGTTCATCTGCATTTCGGAATATACAGCCATTACCTTTAGCATCAAATCCTCGCTCATGGTATCGTCTATATGAAAGCGCTTTTTAAGCTGCTCCATACAGGCATTGGCATTAGGGAAACGGGTTTCGGTTAAATAGTTGTTTTGGCGCCATTGGCTTTCACGCTTTTCCAGTACGGCTTCGCTTACACCGCTGCCGAAGTTAAACTGCCAATTATTGGTACTATCCCGCTCTATTACAAATTTAACTGATAATTCATTGCCGTTCTTTTCTATTATGTCTATAGCTTTAACTATGCTTTTTGTAAACTCTTTATAATCCCTTTGGGATGCATCCCTGTAAAAGGTTACATTATAAATCATTTCGTCCTTTGCCAATATAACGGCATCATTATCGGTAATCATGCCCCTGCTGCCACGCAAAGGTATGTTTATTTTTCTCTTGCTTGTTGCCGTTGATAAATAGTTTTCACCGGCATTTAACTGTAAATCGGCCAAGCTTGCAATCAGCCCAAACACACTCAATATAAGGACTAATAACATTAGCCAATAACGGAGTGTCCTTGTATCTATATTGCTTTCTTGTCTATTCATCTATTTCATCACCTTTTTTATCAGGGGGGAGGGGAGGCTTAAAATCATCCTCGTTATAATCCTTCACTTCATCATTTTTTACTTCATCCCTGGCTTTTAAACTTGTAGGTACGGCTGTAGGGGATTTATGTAAAGGTGTTCTGCGCAAGGACCTTAAAGTAGGGACTTCTTCTGTTTTTTTATCCTTATTATCAGCTATAACTGGGCGAATAACAGGGTTGCCCTTGCTCGGGTCTATTACAAAATCATCATCAAGGTTACGTTTTTTAATTTTTTGGGGCATTATAAACTTTAGCCCCAAAAACCGTCTTAAAGGTATCATTATTATAATGGTAACAAATGTTGTGTACATAACGGAAACAAATATACGAGTAAGGTTTTCCCTATCAAAGCCTACACCTCTTAATAGAACATAGGCCATGTTTAAAAACTCGAACAAGGTTGTCATAAGCATGGCAGTCAAAGGTGTACGAATTAAGGGGTTTACGTTTTCGCCCTTCTTGTTAAGGTTACGCTCCATTTCAAGACGCCTGTCGGTTTTGTCGCTCATGGCAACTGTGCCTAAAATTCCCACCGCAGGGTAAAGAATCAAGTGCAGGTAATCAAGGCTGGGCAACATGGCTTCCATTAATATTCCGAATATTAAGGATAGTGTTATGCCGTACTGCCTGCCGTAAGCAACAATAACAACGGCTAAAACGGCAAATATTGCATCAGCGCTTACATTATATATAGGCAATAACGGCATTACGCAAACTTGAAACAAATAGGCCAAAAAACCTAATATTAAAGATTTTATTACTTTAATCAAAAACTAATCATCCTCAACGGTAATGTTTAACGGGGGTGGGGTAGGCGATGGTGTGGCCGTAGGCTCAAGGGTAACATTATAGTTATCCTCAGTAGCATTTGGTGGCTGATATTCAATAACATCAGTTTCCACAGGCGGGGGCGTGGTTGTAACAATAATATTCTCCGGAGTTTCCGTAGGTACAGGGGTTTCATAACCCTCTGGTATGGGTGTATATGTAGCCTCTAAAATAAACTCGTCTACACCAATAACAATTGTCGGTATAGGTACAATGGAAGGTATAGGGGCATATATGGTTTCACCGTCAACTTCAATAGGTGTAATAGCTATGGGCTCCGGTTTATACCTTAAAACAATTACGTTTTCAACGTGCTTAAAGTTCGCCTTGGGCTCTATAACAATATATTGCTTATTTTCTTCCATGCCCCTTGTGGATTCCCTAACTGTACCTATTGGAATACCTTTAGGAAAACCCATGCCAACACCCGATGTAACAACTTCATCGCCGGGTCTGGGCAGATGGTCGGCAGGCAGGTAATACATACGGCACATGGGCTTGCCGTCTATACCCATTGTACCCCTTATAGTTCCTTGATCCCTTGAGGTTTGTATCAGGCCGGCTATACTTGCCTCACTGTCTATAATGGCTCTTACATCGCTTTTGTTAAGGGTAACATTGTATGTATAGCCAACTAAAGCGCCATCCATTGTAACGGCCATAAAATCCTCAATGCCGTGCATTGAGCCCTTATTTATTGTAAATACAGTAAAGTAGTTGCCTGATGTACGGCCTATTACAGAGCATAATATGGGGTTCATACTTTCGTTAAGGGAAATTTCTTCAAAGGCGTTTTCATATTGGGAAAGCTTAATTTGAAGCTCTTTGGCAAGCATTGCATCATAAACAAGCTGCTCGTTTTCTGCTAAAAGCTTATTATACTCCGCCTCTAAATTTCCGCGAATTTTCAATTTTTGTAAGTAGCTGCTTATTGTAACCACTACTTCGTTAAATGCGTTTTGAACAGGACTAACAACTGTGGCAACGGCATTTTCAGCAAACCTGAGATTACTATTGTTCATAATTCTGCTGAAAAGCATAATTCCAAAAACGCCGGTTAAAACAACATAAACCAGAAAAATAACTGTAAAACGCAACCAGTTGCCGCTTAATTTTTTACGCTGTTTAGTGCCGCCCTCGGTGTTTTCTTTTTTCTTTTTAAAAAAATTGAGCTTTTTCATCTGTATTAAATATCAACCTCTAAAAAGGATATTTTACCTTGTTTTAATATTCCGTCCAAGTTGTTTATAATGTACTTTAAACCATATATTGCAGACCTTGTTGGCTCTAAGGCAAGATTAACCTGCATTTTAAGCTCGTTATATATAAACTCCCTTAAGCCCGGCATTTGAGATGCACCACCCGTTAAATAAATTCCCTTTTCCATTACATCGGGTATCATGGCAGGTGGCAAAGTTTTAAGTACATACATTATAGAGTTTATTATGGCCGCCCTTGAATCCGTCAAGGCCTCATATATGTCTTTTGATGATACATTAAAGTTTACCTGGTTGCCATAGCCCGTATATTTTCCGCTTGCAACGCTGGTTCTATCGTGCAATTGAGGAACGGCACAGCCTAAATCCAACTTTAAAGATTCTGCGGCGTTCCAACTGATATCGATTTTATTTTTGCTATGGAAATAGGCAATTATAGCATCGTTCATTCTGTTGCCTGCATAGTTTATGCTATGGGATACCGCTAAGCCCCCCAGTGATACGGCAGCAATATCTATTGTGCCTGCACCCATATCCACTATCATGGAGCCTTTCGCATCAAATACGTGTAAACCGCCACCGGCAGCTGAAGCAAAGGGCTTGCTTATAAGCACTACCTTACCGGCACCAACGCTAATACACAGGTCTCTTAATATTTTTTTGTTGTTATCCGATGTATTGCAGGGATATGTTATAAAAACCCTGGGCTTAAATAAATGGCTGCGGCCTACAGTCATGTTTAAATGGGCATTTAATAAAAATGCGGCAGCTTCATTTTGATCAATAATTCCGTCTTTTAATGGGAGTATGCACCTTTCACCTATGGATTCACGCCCCATATAGTTTAAAGCGTCGTGGCCTATTGCTATTAAACGAGCCCTTTTGCGTCTGTTTTCCTGAGATATCAAAACTACGGAAGGCTCATCTACTAAAATGCCCTTACCTTTTACAAATAAACGTATATTGGCTGTACCTAAATCTATTCCCACATCATAGGCAAATAAACCCATTTTGCAACTCCTTAAATATCAATAAATCTAACACTGCTCATAAAACCGCAATCACATAACATCATATAAACTAAGGCTAAAGGAAAGCCTACAACGTTGGATAAACTGCCCTTATGCTCGGAAACAAGCTGTTTGCCTATACCCTGTATGGCATATGCTCCCGCCTTATCCATAGGCTCGCCGGTAGCTATGTACTTTTTTATTACATCATCACTTAAAGTTTTAAATGTAATAAGGCTTATATCATAGTCGGACTTTATTTTTTTAGTTATTGGAGAGTAAATGCAAATTCCTGTTATTACATTATGTTGCTTACCTGATAAGCTTTTCAGTATATTAAAGGCATCTTCCTCATCTTTGGGCTTGCCTAAACGCCCCAAACCCTCAAGCTCAACAGTAGTATCGGCACCTATAACAAAGCTGTTCGGGTACTTATTGGCAACATCCATGCATTTGCTTATTGCTAAAGCCTCGCTATATTCATAAGGGCTTTCGCCCTCAACATAGTCAATATGGCTTTCATCTATAGTGAAGGGAATTACTGTAAATTGAACCTCTAATCTTTTTAAAAGTTCTATCCTTCTGGGTGATGAAGAAGCCAATATCAAGCCAAAGTCGTTTTCAAGCATAGTAAACCCCACTTATAAACAATGTGTAACAAAAAATTAACAATAAGTTATTAAACTCAGCCTTATTATAACATATTGAAAATTTTTATCAACTTTTAGCAAGTTAATAGTTACAATATCATGTTACAATATTCTGATAAAGTGTTTAAATATTCAAATTAGCTTTATTATTAAACATAAAATATTGTAATTTTTTTGTTTATGAGTTACAATTATATGGATAAAAAATTAAATATACAAATCTAATTTTGGAGGGTTAAGTATGAGTAAAGTAATAGTATTCGATCATCCCCTTATTCAACATAAGCTAAGTATTATGAGGGATGAACGCACCGGACCAAAGGAATTTCGTGAGCTTTTGGAAGAAATATCCATGCTTATGGTTTATGAAGTAACTCGTGATTTACCTACAGAAGAAGTTGAAATAAAAACCCCTGTAAGTATAGCTAAGGGTAGAATGTTAGAGGGTAAAAAAATTGGAATAATTCCAATATTAAGGGCGGGTCTTGGCATGGTGGATGCTGTTACAACACTTATTCCAGCTGCTAAAATAGGCCATATAGGCTTATACAGGGACCCTGAAAGCCTAAAACCCGTTGAGTATTATTGCAAGCTGCCGATAGACTCTGAAAACAGGCTTTTGTTAGTTTTGGACCCTATGCTTGCAACAGGTGGCAGTGCCAGTGCAGCCATAAGCTTTATAAAGGCAAGAAACTGCACAAACATTCGTTTTGTATGCTTAATAGCCGCCCCGGAAGGTATTGCCGTAGTTCAAAGGGATCACCCGGATGTTGACATATATGTTGCCGGTTTAGATGAATGCTTGAATGAGCACGGCTACATTGTACCAGGCTTAGGCGATGCAGGCGATAGGCTGTTTGGAACAAAATAATTATATTTTATTAAAATAAGGCAGGTGAATTAAGTGCCAATTAATATATTAGAGGATATTAAAAAGCAAGAGGAACTTGCTCAAGCCAAGGTTCAACAAGCGAGGCAGGAGGCAAGGGAAATGATAAAAGGGGTTGAGGCTGCTGTTGTGGAACAGGAGCGTAATGCCCTTGTGGATAATCGTGCCATGTTACAGGAAAAGCTTGAGAGCGTTAAAAAGGATTTTAAAGCCACAATGGAAGAGGTTTATGAAAAAAACAAAAAAATTGTAGATGATGAAATTAACAGCTTTAGGCAAAATATTCCTAATGTGGCCGAATATATTGTTGAAAGGGTAATGCAACATGGCAATAGTTAAAATGAAGCGCTTTTATTTGCTTGCCATGCAAGCGGATAAAGAAAAGCTTTTAAAAACCCTACAGCAATTAGGGAGTGTTCAAATTACCGATGCTGTTGAAGAGGCTAAAGAATTAATGGTGGAAACCGGCTCTCCTCAAAATACGGATTTAGACAGACTAAGGTGGGCTATAAACTATATCGGTAAATATAGTGATGAAAAAAAGCCCCTTTTTGCTACAGATGTATATATTTCAAGAACTGAAAGCGAGGAAGCTCTTTCTAATGCTTCACAAATGTTTGACATTGTTAAACAGGCGGAGGAACTTGAAAGGGAGTTCGGTAAATTAAACAGCCAAAAGCTGAAGCTAAACTCGGACAAGGATGAATTAAAGCCGTGGCTGGCTATGGATATTCCCCTTAACAGCATAAAAAACACCAATGATACGGTGCAATTCTTAGGGTATATTCAAAATGCCTCATTAGATAAGTTAAAAGAAAGTGAGGCCTTGGCCGACAGTCTGGTTTATACTAAAAATATTTCTGTAATCAGTGGCACAAGCTATATGTTGGTAGTTGTTCATAAAGATGACTACAATAAAATCAATAAATTGTTCAAGGATTACGGCTTTACAAATGTTAATTTTGCAAATATCGACACCAATGCCCAAACTGCCATAGAGGATATTGATAACAGTTTAGCCGAAGCAGATAAAGCAGAAAAGGATATTATAAATAAATTAACGGAACTTTCTAAAAATATTCATAATATGCAAATACTGTACGATGTTCTAAAACTTGATGATGACAGGTATAGGGCTGTTGAAAAGTTTGTAAACACATCATCAACATTTTATGCAAAGGGTTGGATTCCGGAAAAATCCGTGGCAACTATGGAGGAAGAACTTAAAAAAGTCAGCTCCGCAGTGTCGATAGAGGTTATGGAGCCCGAGGAGGGAGATGTACCCCCGGTGTTGCTCCATAACAACAAGTTTGTTACACCCTTTGAGTCGGTAGTAACAGGTTTTTCATTGCCTTCGCCTGATAGCATAGATCCATCGGCTGTTATGGCTCCATTCTTTGCGAACTTTTTCGGTATGATGCTCTCCGATGCGGGATATGCCCTTATAATGCTTATAGCGATACCGATTATATTAAAAAAGTACAAGCCAAAGCTGGTAACAAGAAACATGCTTAAGCTTATGATATTTGGTGCTATTGCTACAGTAATATGGGGAGCTCTGTACAACACATGGTTCGGTTTCGGTTTGTTCCCGCAGTTTGCTTTGTTTGATGCAGTTAATAAGCCCATGCCGGTTATGTTGGCCTGTGTTGCCATAGGCGCTGTACATTTGTTTACAGGCTTAATAGTTGCAGCTTATATGAATATTAAAAACGGTGATGTATTGGCTGCCGTGTATGATCAACTTAGTTGGGCATTGCTACTTATAGGTTTAGGTCTAATGGTAGTACCGAACCTTTCAAACATAGGTCAAATTTTAGCGTTGGTGGGCGCTGCTTTAATAGTGCTGTTTGCCGGCAGGGAAAAGAAAAACTTTTTTGGACGTATTTTAAGTGGCTTTGGTGCCCTATATGGAATGAGCAGCTGGATAAGCGACTTACTAAGCTACATGAGGCTTTTCGGTATGGGCTTGGCAACAGGTGTTATAGGTATGGTTATAAACAAGCTTATAGGTACCGTGTTTGAGGCAGGTATAATAGGTGTTGTAATAGGTTCTGTATTATTTATATTTGCCCATATATTCAACTTAGGCATAAATGCCCTTGGAGCATATGTTCACTCCTGCCGTTTACAGTATATAGAGTTCTTTAGTAAGTTCTTTGTAGATGGCGGAAAAGAATTCAAACCTCTATCTGAAAATACAAGGTATATCAAGATAGTTGAAGATAAAAATTTACAAACAAATAATTAGGAGGCTCTTTTTTATGGAATTAGGTCAAGTTTTAGCATTATTAGGTGCTGGTATAGCAGTTATAGGCGCAGGTTGCGGCTCAAGTATCGGTGTTGGTTCATCAGGTGAAACAGCAAGTGCAGTTTCTTCCGAAAACCCGGAAGTTGCAAGCAAATTATTGGTTTTACAATTACTTCCTGCAACACAAGGTATTTATGGTTTCCTTATTGCAGTTATAGTTTTAATAAAAACAAATATAATGGGCGGTGCTATGGCTTCTGTTTCAGTAATGCAAGGCTTGTTATTTATCGCCGGTTGCTTGCCAATTGGTATTGTTGGTTTAATATCAGCTATTTATCAAGGTAAAGTTGCATCAGCAGCTATGATAATGACAGGTGAACACCCGGAAATGAGTGGCCGTGGTATTACAATGACGGTTATGGTAGAAACATATGCTGTTTTAGCCCTACTTACATCATTCCTTATCGTAAATTCAATTCAACTATAAGGAGATATATAATGAATGCAGAGGCAATTTTAAAAAGAATAGAAGATGATGCCAAAAAGCTTTCTGCAGATATTTTAAATGATGCCAAATCAAAAGTTAATCAAATGCAATACAATTCCCATTTAAAGGTTGAAAAACTAAAGTTTAAAACCGAAAAAATGGCGGAAGTTGAAAGTGATGAAATTCGTAAACAGCTTCAAAGCATGAACGATTTGGAATATAAAAAGTATTTATTGCAGCAAAGAAGGTCATTGATTGATGAGGCTTTTATTCAAGCAAAGGATAAAATTAAAAGCCTACCTTTAAATGAAATATCAAACAAAGTTGTTGGCATTATAGTTAAGCAGGCAGAAGGCGGAGAAACGCTATATGTGGGTGCTAACCAAGCTGATTGGCTAAGCGATGCTTTATTTAATGATATTAACAACAAACTTAAAGCTCAAAACAAGTTGGCACTTATAAAGGGTGATAAGCAAATAGAAAACGCAACAGGCGCAGTATTAGTAAAAGAAGGTGTTGAGCTTAATTGCACAATAGAATCTTTACTTGATTACCTTCGTGTTGATATTGAGCGTGATGTTGCTGAAAGATTGTTTACAAACCAGTAATTCGGAAAGGATGTGTAGTTTATGGCTCAAAGTAGCATAAGGTTTGCCACTGCAAAAATTAAAATGAAGCAGGCAAGCTCTGTAAGCCAAAACGATATTGCAAGACTATCCGAGGCTGTAACATTCAATGAAGCATTGCAAGTACTTGTAGATATAGGCTTTTTAAGCGGTGATAACAGGGATTATGATTTTGCTGTTGATAGGTATGTAAGCAATGCTTGTAACTTGGTAAATAAATTTACTACTGATGAAAACCTGTCAAAGGCTATGTTGCTAAAGTTTGACGGGCACAATTTAAAAGTTTTATTAAAAAGCAGGCTTTTGAATATAGAGCCGGATCATCTGTATAACTGTGGCACAATAGCCGTTGATAAGTTGAAGCATGCAGTGGCTAACCACAACTATAGTGTTTTGCCAACTAAGCTTAAACATTGCCTTCAACATTTAGAAAAGGAAATTGTTACCAACTTTGATCCTTTAAAAATAGATGTTGAAATTGATAAGGCTGTTTATTCAGTAATTTTTGATTTTATTAAAAATTTAAACAATAAAACAATAACAAATTATTTTACAAAACAAGTTACTTTTTTAAA
>JAAZPT010000204.1 GCA_012797085.1 Christensenellaceae bacterium
TACAACAAACACCCGCTTATATAGAAGCTACATCATTAATGCCGGGTTGGAGCAATGTTAATTTTGTGTTTGCAACAGTAAGTGTATATACACACTTTAATGGTTTGTTTATTTTACCGATATTGGCTGCAGCATCTCAATATCTAACAACAATGCTTACGCCTCAACCACAGCAACCTACTGCTGAAGGCCAACCTAATACCGGAAACTTTATGAAATGGTTTTTCCCACTATTTACACTATATATCTGTTATAACTACAATGCGAGCTTTGCCTTGTATTGGGTTGCCGCAAACGTTATTGCCGCCGCTGAAACCTTTGTTATAAACAAATTTTTTGATAATAAAGAAAAACAAGAAAAGGTATTAGGCGATAAGGAGGCTCTATAAAATGGCAAAAAATATTACATCAATAGAATCTTCAGCAAAAACTGTAGAAGAAGCCATAGCTTTAGGCCTTGAAAAACTTGGAGTTTGTATTGCCGAAGTTGATATAGAAGTATTAGAAGAAGGAAGTAAGGGCTTATTTGGATTTTTTGGAAGCAAAATGGCAAATGTTAAGTTAACATTAAAAGCTACACAAACTGCCCAAGAAATGCTTGATTCATTAAATATTGATAAAACCAGAAACGCTATACATTCTGATACAAAACATTCAAAGGAAGTAGCCAAAAACAACAAACTAGCTGATGAACAAAAGGTAAAGGAAGCCGAACCTATAAAGGTTGAAGAACCTGTAGTTGAAACAGTTATAAATGAAGATGAAGAAGAAACCTTTGTTGTTGATGATGAAATAATCAAAGAATTATATAATTATATAAGCCAATTAACAAAAATGATGGGTGTTGATGTTGATATAAACATCACCGTTAGAGATAATAATACCCTTTACGTTGATATGCAGGGTGATACATTAGGCATATTAATAGGCAGGCGCGGTGAAACCCTTGATGCTTTACAATATATTACAAGCTTGGCTATAAATAAAAACAAAGAAGGCTTTATAAGAGTTTTGTTAGACTCTGAAAACTACAGAGCAAAACGTGAAGAATCATTAGTGCGCTTAGCAAATAGAATGGCTAATAAGGCTGTTAAAACAGGCCGCCGTGTGGTTATGGAACCTATGAATCCTTATGAAAGGCGCATATTGCATAGTGCTTTACAAGGAAATGAACATGTTACAACTCATAGTGAGGGTGAAGAACCAAGGCGTCATTTGGTTATTACATTAAAAAAATAAAAATAGGCACCCCTAAGGGGTGCTTTTTGGTAAATTATGATAAAAAAAACAATTTATAATTTAAAAAGTAATAAAATTAAAAAAAATTATAGTTTTGCTGTAGTAAGTGACTACCATAACGCAAAGTATGATAGCATACTCCCACTAATTACAGATGTGGATTGTATACTTATGCCCGGAGACTTTGTTGTGCGTTACCAAAAAGGCAAACACACAAGGGTTAAAAGCTTTTTAAATGAAGCTGTAAAAATTGCGCCCGTGTTCTGTTCTATGGGCAATCATGATTTTAGAACAATAGGTCGTAAAGCATTTATTAATTTAGTATCTTCTGCCGGAGCCACACCATTAATTGACGAGTTTGTTGTTTGGAACGACATAATATTGGCCGGTTGGTATTATAATAAAAATGAAGGTATATTAGATCGTTTGGATAAAAGCGATGCTTACAAAATTCTTTTAAGCCACAAACCTGAATGGTATCCTAAATATATTAAAGATAAAAATTTTGATTTAATAATATCCGGTCATGCCCATGGAGGACAAATAAGAATTTTTAACAGGGGAATATTTTCACCCGGTCAAGGACTGTTTCCAAAATATACCCATGGAATATATTATGATAAATTAATTGTAAGCACGGGTGTATCCAACCCTGTACATATGCCTCGTTGGGGCAATCCTAAGGAAGTAATAATAATAAACTTAAATAAAAGCTGAACGTTTTACCGTCCAGCTTTTTATAATACATCAATTTTTATTATTCAATTTTCAAATAATGATTTGCTCTTTATACTACCTTTATATTGGGTATGTTTTATTTATCGTTATTATTTATTCGACTTCTGTAAATTTATTTAAAGCTATATGAGTTAGCTTTTCTAAGAGCTCATCATCTTCGATAGGAGAGAAAACTTCTAATTCTTCATTATCTTCATCCAGTTCAACATCAACCTTCATAATGTAAGCGTCTATTTCAGTTTCTTCACTATCGTTCGCCTCTTCAAGTTCTTCAGCTTCCAAGGCTTCACCCAGTACAACATATTCTTCTCCGTTGTAGAAAAAATACCGAATTACTTGAAGTTTAATTAGGTTTCCATCTTCGTCAAAACCTTTGATGAAATTATCACCTTCAAAAAACTCCTGTGAATCCGCAGTACTATTCGCGCTGCGGTTCACAGCATGAGTTTGATCTTCATTGTACATTGGAATCACCCCTTTCAGTATTCAGCGGTAAACCTTACAGTACCCTAAACTTGTTTACTTATCCAACGCTTCGGCAAATAACCGTTTGTTTAAAACAGGATCGTTGGCTTTAGTGTACTTCTTTGTTTCTAATTAAAATATAGCATGATAAAATTTATTTGTCAATAGTAATTTATCATATTATTGCTAATTTTTGATATTTTTTACATTACTTATCCTTTTTAAGTAAACAATTAATACCAAAAATGCTTCGTTCAGTTATTCCAATTTGACTTATTTGGCCGCTTTTAAACAAATAATCAGTATTAATACAATATTGATAGGCGGATAACAAGATATTTAAGCTGTATTTTTTTATTATATTTATTCTTTTATTAATGGCAAAGGGTGGAATTTCTACTATTTTTTGAATTTCATTTGTATTGACATTTTCGCTCAACAAAGCTTTTATATAATAAGAAATTCTAAATTCCCTTAATAACATTGCAAAGAGCATGTATTCCGCTTCACCATTTTTTAATAGGTTTTTTGCTATTTTGATTGCCTCATTTATATTTAATGAAAGCAGAGCATCTGTCATATTAAAAACAGAATAATTTACACTTTTTGTACTTATACTTTCAATATCTTTATTTTTTATTGTATTTTCATCATCTACATAGGCGATTAGCTTATCAATTTCGTTTTTTAGTATTGCTGCATCATTGCCTACAGAATATTGTAAATTTTGAGCTACATCATAGGATATTTGTTTTTTTGTTTTATTAACTTCCCTAATTATCCACTTTATAGCATCATTGTTAGAAAATGATGTAAAGCTAACAAGGGATTCGTTGTTTTTGATTTTGCCAAGGCTGAACGTCGAGGTTTTGAGTTCCCTGTCCAACGCGGCCACA
>JAAZPT010000205.1 GCA_012797085.1 Christensenellaceae bacterium
AAAAAATCTCAAAAAGTGATGAATTTTATTATATCTGCCAGGATTTCTTAGAAACGACTAAATTTCAAACAAAATTGCATCCAGCGACCTCTAAGCTCATACAAAAACCTTTGAATCGTGGTATTTGCTAAAAGTATTGTTGAATTTTTCACAATGCTTTTTTTATAAAGAATCTAATAAAACACACCAAGCCAAAAATCTTTTAACTACCTAACCAGCCTTATATTGACAAAAAAAGGGCTCATTGATAATATTATTATAAATAACAAAAAGGAGGGCAAAATGTGTTTAATTTTGTAAAAAATATACGGCCCTACATAATAGCTTTATGCATTATAATTTTATTTTTAGGCAGTGCTGATGCCACTATATTAAAAACGGATATACCGGAAAATGATGTACCTATCAGCGCTGAAATAAGCCTTGGCCAATATAGGTTTATGCACCCCATGCAAGTTGATGTAAAAATTGTAATAAACCCTGCGGAAAAACTTAAAAACACTAATAACCCCTTTTATTTATATGCTCCTGACGGCAAAATAATAAGGGAAATTGGCAGCAACGGCGAAATTTACATTGAGGCAAATACCCCTATTGATTGGAGCGGCACCGTTAATGTTGGTTATAGGGATTTAAATGCGGGTGTGTTAAACTTTATAATAAAATACCCCATTGTTTTAAAAAATAAAAACGTTGTTTATAAAAACTATGACCTTCCCGTTCAAATTAGCCGCATTTATAAAAAAGATCTTGCCTATTTAGATGTAAAATATGAAGTATCTAAAAACGTTGCCGCTAAGGGAGATTCTATAAACATAAAATATATTATAAAAAACATTGGCATACTTACAGCTAAAAACATTATACTTGATAACGGCAGCAGCAAATTTGATATGGGAACATTAAAACCCAAGGAACAAATAGAAAAAGATTTTACATTTACTATGCCCGACAGAAACGTAGTAACATTGTCAAACATTACATTTAATTATGGTTTAGACGATAAGCAAAGCTTTAATTTAAACCCGATAACAATATATAAGGGCATACCCTTTATAAAAGTAACTTATAAATAGGAGATTATATGGAACAAAAAATTACACAATTTAATAACTATAAAAAAATAATGCACGCCCTAAGTCATTTAAACGGCGTGCTATACTTTGACGCAGCCACATCGGCACCTAAGGGAAGTTATATATCCAGAGCAACAACTACGGAATATTTAAGCGGCGAGATGTTCAGCCTTTTAACAAGCCCCGAAACTATAGATTTGGTTAATTATTTGCTTGAAAACAACGACAAAATTGATAAACAAACCCACAGGGAATGTGTTTTAGTAAAAAGGGAATTGGACAAGCTTTTAAAAATGCCTAAGGAAGAGTTTGTTGAATACCAGGTGCTGTTAAACGAATCAAGCAGCATATGGGAAAAGGCTAAAAAAACCAACGACTATAACTTATTTAAGCCCTATTTAAAAAAGATAATAGAGTTTAATATTAAAATGGCCGCCTATATAGACCCGAAAAAACAGCCCTATGATGCTCTTTTAGGGCAATTTGAATATGGATTTTCCACAAAGGATTATGACCCCTACTTTAAAAGCATGCAGGAAAGTTTAGTGCCGACAATATTGGCTATAAACGAGGCTGGACAGCCCGACAGTTCCTTTTTGGATTTAAGCTACCCCATATACAAGCAAAGGGAATTGAGCGACAGGGTTATGGCCTTGCTTGGCATTGATAGGGAATATTGCAATATAAGCGAAAGCGAGCACCCCTTTACAACAAACTTTTCAAAATATGATGTTAGAATAACAACCCATTACCATGAAAACATGATGGCCTCTTCCCTATACAGTGTAATACATGAAGGCGGCCATGCCATTTATGAGTTAAACACCGCCGATGAATACCAATATGGTCCCTTAGCAAGCGGAACATCATTAGGCTTGCACGAAAGCCAATCAAGGTTTTATGAAAACATTATAGGCAGAAGCAGGGAGTTTATGACATTGCTGTTGCCCATATTGAAAGAGCTGTTCCCCAATGAGTTTGAAAACGTAAATGAGGATATGCTTTACAGGGCTTTAAACATAGCTAAACCCTCACTGATACGCACAGAGGCCGATGAGCTTACATACTCCATGCATGTACTTATACGCTACGAGCTTGAAAAACAGCTTATTGCCGGCACACTCAGCGTTGATGATGCCGCACAGGCCTGGAAGGATATGTATAAAAGCTATTTAGGCGTAAATGTACCCGACGATACAACTGGCATATTGCAGGACTCCCATTGGGCCGGCGGTGCCTTCGGCTACTTCCCCACATACTCAATAGGCAGCGCTTACAGCAGCCAAATTAAAAACGCAATAGAAAAGGAATTCAGCGTAAACGAGGCTATACAAAGCGGCAATATAAGCAAAATTACAAAATGGCTTAATGAAAACATTCATAAGCACGGCAGTATGTACGACCCTAAGGAAATATTACAACTAAGCTGTAAAGAAGACTTTATACCTCAATACTATTTTGATTATTTAAACAACAAATTTAAAGCATTATACAATTTATAAGCAAACAAAAAACGGATAGTATCCGTTTTTTTAATGTAAAATTTTATTCAGCTTTATTCTCTTGGCTTTTACGGTAGTTATTTATAGCTTCCTTTATAGCCTCCTCCACCAATACTGAACAGTGGACTTTGTTTTTGGGCAGGCCGTCAAGGGCTTCAACAACGGCTTTGTTTGTAACTTGCAAGGCCTCGTCAAGCCTTTTGCCCTTTACCATTTCCGTTGCCATGGAGCTTGCAGCAATAGCGCTGCCGCAACCGAATGTTTGAAACTTAATATCCGTAATAACTTCATTATCTATTTTTAAGTATATGCGCATTATATCGCCGCATTTAGCATTGCCAACTTCGCCTATGGCATCGGCATCGGCAATTTCGCCCATATTCCTTGGGAACCTAAAATGGTCAAATACTTTTTCACTATATAACATGTTCCTTTTTTCCCTCCTGTAAATCTTTCCAAATCGGGCTCATAATTCTTAGCCTCTCTATTACCTTGGGCACGTTTTGAGCTATATATTCAATCTCTTCCATGGTATTTTTATCACAAAGTGAAATTCTCATGGAGCCATGGGCTATTTCATGGGGTAGGCCTATTGCAAGCAATACATGGCTTGGGTCAAGGTCGCCGGATGTACAGGCACTTCCCGATGAAACGGATATTCCCGCATCATCAGTATAAAGTAGCATTGCCTCACCCTCTACGCCCTCAAAGCAAATGTTTAATATGCCGGGGAGCCTGTTATCAAGGTTTCCGTTTACTTTGCTGTAGGGTATTTTACTTAGTTCCTTTTGAAGACTATCCCTTAAGTTTGCCACATAGGCCATTTTATTATCTAAATTTTCAAGGGCTTCGTCAAGGGCGGCAGCCATAGCCATTATTCCCGGAACATTCTCGGTACCGGCACGCTTTCTACGCTCCTGAGCACCACCGCCTATAAGGCTTTGCAAAGATATTCCCTTTTTAACATATAGAGCACCTATACCCTTTGGCCCATGAAACTTATGGGCAGATAGGGACAGCATATCTATATTCTGTTCCTTAACATTAATAGGAAGATGACCAACAGCTTGCACAGCATCGGTATGGAAAACAACATTATGCCTTTTACAAACTTCACCAAGCTGTTTTATAGGCTGTATTGTACCAATTTCGTTATTAGCCGTCATAATTGTAACAAGAGCCGTTTTATCATCAATAGCATTTTCAAGATCCTCAACCCTTACAATACCGTCTTCATAAACGGGCAAAAGAACAATTTCAAAGCCTTGTTTTCCCAAATTTTCCAACACATGCAACACTGCATGATGCTCGAATGTGGAGGATATAATTTTGTTTTTACCATTTTTTAAGCCGTTTTGCGCCGCCGACATTATTGCCTGATTATCCGATTCGCTTCCGCCGGATGTAAAATACAGCTCATTAGGCATACAACCAATATGTTTTGCAATGCGCTCACGAGCATCTTCAAGGGCGTCTTTAGCAATTTGCCCCGTTGTATATAAGCTTGAGGGGTTGCCAAAAACCTGCTCAGTATAGTGCATTAAAGTTTCTATCACCTTTTTTGTAGGTTTTGTTGTAGCTGCGTTATCTGCGTATATTTTCATAGTTTCACCTTTACTTTGCATAACACTCTAAATTTATTTTATCACTTTTTAAAAGATCACTCAGCGTTTTATCGCCAAAAAAATTCACTATAGTATTGTTAAGTTGAACCCATAAATCCTTAGTGGGGCAATTATCATTGCCGCAATCCCTATTATCTAAAGCCGGGCATTGCACAGGCCTAAGGCTACCTTCAGCAGCTAAAAGCACATCAATAAGCAATATTTCATCAGTCGATTTTGTAAGCTTATAGCCGCCGTTTTTGCCCCTATGGCTATATACTATGCCCGCTGCTTGCAGTTGACTAATTATGGACTCTAAATATTTTAATGAAATACCTTGCCTTTGGGCAATCAGCTTAAGGGAGGAAAAATCATCCCCTTCTTTTGAGGCAATATCAAGCAAAACCCTTAGGGCATAGCGCCCCCTTGTTGATATTAACAAGTATATCCCTCCATTAACTAACACATCATATATATAATATAACAAAATTCCTATTAAGTAAATAGGAATTTGAAAATTATTTGAATTTTATCTTGCAATAATGCTTTTATCCTTAGTAGTTGAAACCCTTGCAATAATTTTAGCATCTGCAAAAATTTTAATATATTCCAAGGCACTCTCCTCCGTCATGGAAAACAGCAAACCACCCGATGTTTGAGCATCATACAATATATCATCAATATATTGCTCCGTATTGCCCATATCAACATATTTTGCAAAGTGATTCCTGTTGCGTTTTGTACCGCCGGGGGCATAGCCTTTTTTAGCAAAAGGAACAGCTTCATCAAAAACCGGAATAGCTTTAATATCTATTGTAATGCTTACATTGCTTGAATTTGCCATTTCGCAAAGGTGACCAATTAAACCAAAGCCTGTTACATCTGTGCAGGCATGGGGATTTAAACCTATTGCTGCATCCCTTGCCCTTTTGTTAATGGTGGTCATAGAAGTTATCATTTTTTTATAAGCAACATCATCCAACTCACCTTTTTTTAAGGCAGCGGCCATTATGCCTATACCCAAGGGCTTTGTTAACACAATAACGTCGCCGGCTTTAGCATTGCTGTTTGTAAGCACCTCGCTTATTTTAGCTATGCCTGTTACACTCATGCCATACTTTGGCTCATTATCGCTGATGGAATGACCACCGGCAATTATCATACCCGCTTTTTTAGCAATATCATTGCCACCCATTAAAATTTTTTCGGTATATTCAAGGGGCAAACAGTTTGGTATGCAAAGCAAGTTCATGGCAATTGTGGGCTTACCACCCATGGCATAAATATCGCTAACAGCATTTGCAGCCGCAATTTGACCAAATACAAAGGGGTCATCAACAATTGGCGGAAAAAAGTCTATAGTTTGAATTAGAACTCTTTCATCATCAATTTTATAAACAGCCGCATCATCAGAGGTATCAAAGCCAACTAAAAGATTCGGGTCTTCAGTTTTAGGGAATTTGCTTAAAATTTCGGAAAGGACACCCGGCCCTATTTTAGCCCCTCAGCCACCGGAACCAACCATTTTAGTTAGCAAAATTTCATCACCAGTTGGCATATTTACCTCCTTTTCATTAATTAATACATAATAATTTAACATAAATAGACTGTTTTTGCAATAAAAAAGCCTTTAAATTAATAAAGGCAATTTGGCGGGAATATGTGGGAATCGAACCCACCTAAGAAGCTACTAACCCCTCTCAACGGTTTTGAAGACCGCGAGGCACACCAGCACCCATCTACTCCCAATAAAATTATACAATTATTTGTTTTAAATGTAAAGTTTATAGCCATATTCTATAATCATCTATTTTTTTTGTAATTTTTTTACTATCCCAATATTCAAATACTAAAAGGGCATATTTTCTTGAGGTTTCCATTAAATCCCTAAACTGTGCAAGGGTAAACTTATCGTCCTTGCCCCATGCAGCCT
>JAAZPT010000206.1 GCA_012797085.1 Christensenellaceae bacterium
ACCGCCTGTTGAATGCTTATCTACAGGAAAATCAACAACACCGTCTAAATTTACAACTGTACCGGAATTTGCCATTGCTAATGTTAAATTTGTAGTTTCTTCACTATTCATCCCATTTAACCTAATAGCCATAAGCAATGCAGTAAGCTGATAGTCCGGTATGGTGTTATTTGAAGCGCCCTTTGCAAAAAACTCTATTTCTTCCTTGCTTAGAGCTTGGTTAAGCTTCTTTTTTTCTATTATTGATACAAAATTCACTTCTCATCTTCCATTCTTACAATTATACGTCCACAGTTTGAACACTCTAAGTATTTTTCCCCCTCATCAAACTGCCTTAAAGTTACACTTGGCAAAGCCATATTGCATCCCCCACATTGTTGACCTAAAAGCCTTGCTAAAGGAGGCATTGCATGAGGTTTAATGCTTTCATATTTTTTTAACAAATCCGGATCAACTTCTTTTGCTTTTTCCACAACCTTTTGCTTTTTAATTTCAAGCTCCTTTTTTTGTTGTTCTTGCTCAGGCTGGTATTCATCTTTTAATTCATTAAATTCTTGTTTAACACGAGCCGCTCTTATCCTTACATCATATTCTTGTTTAGTTCTATCTTTAGCTTTTTTTTGAATTTGCCTTGCTTCTTTTTCAAAGTCAGCAATATCACGAGCAATTTTACGAACTTCATTGCATAAGTTACGGGCTTCATCTTGGTTTTGAGGAACATCATTTTCAAGCCTTGTTTGATATGATTTAAGTTGTTCATCCAGCATTTCAATGGCTACTTTTATTGCAGCTACTCTATCACTCATATTAAGAACATCGTCCTCTATTTTTTTAATAACATCTTGTTGCGCAAGTAAAAATTCCCTATCCTTTTTAAGTTTTTGTAATTTGGGTGAATTTACAATCGCCCTTTGAAGTTTAACAACCTCCATATCCAACACTTGATAATCCCATAACACAGAAATTTTTGACATTATTTTTCTTCCTTTCTTGCAAAAGCTTACTAAATAGCCTTTGATATATAAACAGGTATTTTTTCTAATTTGTTTTTAAGTATGTTGGCAAAGTTTTTCATACCTATAAATTCTGATGAAAAATGCCCAACATCTAATATTACCACACCTGAGGAACAAGCTTCAACTATTTGATGGTGCTTTATTTCTCCAGTAATCAATGCATCAGCACAAAGCTCAATAGCTTCATGAACAGAATCTCCACCGGCACCCGGTGAACAAACAAGGCTTTTAATTTTTGTGTTTGTATTTCCAAAAATCCTTGTTTTTGTGTTTAATACTGTATTCACTTCATTAATTAAATTACTATTATCTACAGGGTTTTCAAATTTAATAAATCTCGAATAATTACTAATATTTACTATTTCATTATTTGAAGCAATACTTTGAGCCAAAGAATCTGCTATACCATTTTGGGCTTTATCTAAATTAGTGTGCATAGTTATTAAATTAATATCATTTTTAATAAGTTTTTCTATAATCTTGCCATTAAAATTATCAATAATAATATTATTTATACCACCAAAAATTATTGGATGATGGGATATGATAAGATTTGAATTATTTGAAATAGCCTCATCAATTATGTTTAAAGTGCAATCAAGACATACAGTAATTGACTGTACTTTTTCTTTTTTACTTCCAATAATTAGCCCAACATTGTCAAAGTCCTCAGCGGTATCAAAAGGAGCCATATCATTTAATATTAACAATAA
>JAAZPT010000207.1 GCA_012797085.1 Christensenellaceae bacterium
AAGGTCGGGTTTTAAAGAAACAATTTGTTCAATATTTGTTTCCATACCTGAGCTTACAGCCGGTATACTTAAAACCTCTTCGGGAAAATTACAATATTCCCCTCTACCAACAATGTTTTCGCCTAGGCCTAATTCAAATAGAATTTCACAGTCTGACGGTTGAAGCACTACTATGCGTTCAACATCGCCAGAGATAGCAACAGTGCTACCCGACATATCTGTTAAGCTTACATCTGCATTGGCAGGTGTAAAAACAAGACATATTAGTAGCACAAAAAGAAATAGGGTATTAAGTTTTTTCATGGTATGTTCCTCCATATAAAATTATTAAGTGGCACTTGAGGAACTTATGTATAAAATACATATCGCTCTTCACGGGGGCTATGCAAAAACAGGTCTCCCGACTTAGCATCAACTCCATTTAGCGCCTTCCCGCTTTAGCAGTGGCCTAATGCTAAACGAATACTCATCACGGTTACCGGAATAGTTTGGAAATTTCATCCACATTCCCATAATGCCTAAGGCATTGCATATTTCTATGCAGATTTGCATCCACTTAAATAGAATTATATTTTAAGCTTTAAATGTTGTCAACCAAGCTTCTATTATTTTCTTTCTTTGTATGTTTATAAATAGATAGTACATCTACTGCAATTATAGCCATTAAAGAATTTAAGATTTTTATTTCACCTAATATTATTACATTATATACAATTATTAAAACTTTATTTTTACTGTGATATAAACCTAATCAATATTTTCAAGAAAATCATTTTTATTTATATCCTCCCCCACCCTTGTATGAACCAAGCTAAACAATTCACTGTCAAACATACCGTCAACTTCTACTTTGAAAAAGAAAGTTCTACCTTTATAATCCTGCCTGCCACCATGTTGACTTTCATGAAATTGATAAGCTTCTGCAGCTACTTGAAGAGCCGTTTTTCCATCATAGCTGTTAAGGGGTTCTTCCCAATCAAGTTTTATAGTATTATTTTCACCCAAGTGCAAATAAAGTTTTTTGGTTTGCCATGGTGAAAATTCGCTTACAAAATTATTATCTTCAGCAATTTTTACTGCATTAATAGCAATATCCGCTGCTGCTTTGTGGGCGCCATGCCCATATTCGCCATTAATATCATGGGTAACCACAACCTCCGGCCTGTGTTGCCTAATAATATTTGCTACAAAATTCTGTGATTTTTCCTTACCCCAAGTAGCGTAAGTTCCTTTTGCGTTTTTTCTAAAAACATCAGCAAAATTACCTATTACCGGATAATTTTTAAGGCTACAATGCCAAAGCCCATTTAATAATTCAAAACGCCTAAGAGGTACGCCATGGGTAAGATAGCTTACCATAACACTTTTGCCTTTATCTAAATATGAAGGTATTAGCCCACCCATGAAAATATATTCGTCATCCGGATGGGCAACAAGTACTAATATATCGCATTTGTTAGGGGCTTCTTCCCAAATTTGAACTGTTTTTGGCAATTCACCTTCGCCATAAATTTCCATTTCAAATATAGATAAAGCTTTTGCCTTACCGGAATTATTTAATATACGTATATGTTTTTTGGCAGGTACTTCAACAAATTCGTGAAGAAATCCCTTTTTACCATAAGCTTCTATATCAAACCATTCGCCATTTACATTTTCTTGCAAAAGCCATTCTCCCGGAAGATCTTGCCACATAATATATAGTGAGTGAATATCCTCTTTAGCAGTTATTTCTAAAAACGAGTTTTTGGCTTTATTTGTGCTGAAATGAAATCTGAAACGATTGTCGCTTAACATACCGTAATTTCTACCGCCCGATGAGGAAAACTTACATTCTTTTATTATGTTTTTTGCCTCTAATTCATTTGCGATGGCGTTTGGTATAAGTATAATTAATAAAAGGAATAGCAATATTATTATAAAGGTTTTTTTCATTTGCCTACCCCTTCCCATTTTTTAACTTTTTCGGAATAACCTATTCCCACAAGGCCGGAAAGAGCCCTATCCTTCCTTACAACACCCGTCGGATTAAAAAAGCTCAGCTTGGTGCCCATAAACACAAGGGATGTTGTTCCACCGCCATCAAAATTAAAAGCTTGTGTGGCTCCAAGCTCTTTATACCGCTTTGCCACCCACATTAGAGATGCACCACGACAAACTTCACGCCTACCTTCGCAAGAAATAACAACAAAATGATTTGGCTCAATCATACCTATTGTTGACCTTGCCTCTTGTAGTCTATAATTGGTTTCAAAAATTGGGTTTATTTCACCATCTCGCAATATAATAGGGCCAAAACAATAAACATTTTTATACCCCATGGCAAGAAGTTCTTCCGCAGTATATTCATTATGCTTAAAAACCTTCATTTCACCATCATCTGTTATTGTCATAGTATCTAAATTGGGAAGAGATTTTACATTTTTTCTATAAGTTTTATTGCTCATAACCACTCCATCTCTAACAACATGGCCAATTGTAACATGGTTATAAACTCTATGACCAAATTGGTCATCATTTATTGCAAAAACAAGCTTATTGGTTCTTGCAATCTCTTCTGCATATTTAAATCCTTTACCTATCCTTTCAGGGTTAGCAGCATAGGGCTTGAAGCTTTGTTTATCATTTAAAATTTTGATATCTGCCTCATGCCAAATAAGCTTGTAATCCTTATCTTCATAGCGTTTAATTTCTATTCTTAAATCATCGCTTTCATAAAACCAATAACCTTTATCAAAATCTTCAAAAATTGTTTCGTTTTGATCATAGCTTTCAGTTACCGTCCATTTATCTTTGTCAAAATCTTCAGCAAAAACAAGATTATTAAAACCAAAAACAATAATAAATAACATTAAAAACGACTTGTAAAATTTATTAAACATAGCTAGCTCCTAATAAAAAATATACATTTATTATTATAACATAAGCATTAGCTAATTAGTATGTTTTTAATATGGAAATATATGTATAAGGCACGTCTCATAGTATAGCTATATTTTTTAATCACCTTTACACAAAGGGTTCAATATGCTAAAATTATAAT
>JAAZPT010000027.1 GCA_012797085.1 Christensenellaceae bacterium
CTATAGTATTTTGTTCAATATTATTTTTCATCTATATTCCTTTCAAAGTTACTAAATTAGCCTTAGCTTATTAATTATACAAGTTATAAACAATATTTGCAATATTGCATAAATTAGATAAAATCATCACAAAATCTATATTTCTATTTAAAAAATAATAAAAATATAGTATAATGTTTATTAAATTAATAAAATATTTTGAGGTGATGTTATGTCAGTTGTAGAAGTTATCAAAAACAAGGCTAAAAGCAATATTAAAAAAATAGTATTGCCAGAAGGAAATGAGCCCAGAACTGTTCAAGCAAGCGCTTTGATTGCTAAAGAAGGAATTGCTCATATTATTTTACTTGGTGATAAAAGGGAAATAGAGCAAGTTGCCAATGAAACAAATACTGATTTAAATGGTGTTGAAATTATTGATCCCAAAACAAGTGATAAATCAGAAGAATATGCAAATTTACTTTTTGAGCTAAGAAAAAATAGAGGTATGACAATCGAAGAAGCAACCAATCTAACATTAAACAATACCCTTTATTTTGGTGTTTTGATGGTTAAAAATAATGATGCAGATGGAATGGTTGCCGGTGCAATTAATTCAACAGGTAACGTTTTAAGACCCTCCTTGCAAGTTTTAAAAACTGCACCTGGAATTAAGGTTGTATCATCATGCTTTATTATGGAAACAAATACACCTCAGTATGGTCAAGATGGAGTGTTAATTTTTGGAGACTGTGCTGTTATGCCCAATCCTGATGCTGATGAGTTGGCCGCAATAGCTATATCAAGTGCTGAAACAGCCAAATCACTTGCCGATTTAGATCCAAAGGTTGCTATGTTGAGTTTTTCAACCAAGGGTAGTGCTAAACATGAATTTGTTGATAAAGTTGTACAAGCTACTGAAAAAGTTAAAGAATTAAAACCGGATTTAAAAATTGATGGCGAACTACAAGCAGATGCAGCATTAGTAAAGAGTGTTGGCGAACTAAAAAGTCCGGGTAGTTCTGTTGCCGGTAATGCAAATGTGCTTATTTTCCCGGATTTACAAGCGGCAAATATTGGATATAAACTTGTACAAAGGCTTGGAAATGCAATTGCAACAGGTCCAATTATCCAAGGTTTATCTAAACCAGTAAATGATTTAAGCAGAGGTTGCTCAATTGAAGATATTGTTAATGTTGTTGCAATAACAGCAGTAAAAGCACAATGATAGGAGACTTAAAATGATAGTATTAATTTTAAATGCAGGTTCATCATCACTAAAATATCAAGTTATTCAAATGGATAATGAAACCTTATTAGGTAAAGGTTTAGTGGAAAGAATTGGTATTGAAGGTAGCAAATTAACACAAACAGTTGGTGATATTAAAACTGTTATTGAGGCACCAATGAAAAACCACACAGAAGCCATAAAGTATATGTTAGAAGCCTTAACAGACTCAGAAAAAGGTGTTATTAAAGACATGAATGACATATTTGCAGTAGGGCATAGGGTATTGCATGGTGGAGAAAAATTCACAGCGTCTGTATTGATTAATGATGATGTTATTGAGGCTATTAAAGAAAATATCCCATTAGGACCTTTGCATAATCCTGCAAACCTTATGGGAATAAAAGCTTGTATGGAAATTATGCCTGGTAAACCCATGGTAGCTGTTTTTGATACCGCGTTCCATCAAACTATGCCTCCCAAAGCTTTTATGTATGGTGTTCCTATGGATTACTACAAAAGGCTTAAAGTTAGGCGTTATGGTTTTCATGGTACTTCTCATAGGTACGTTAGCAAAAGAGCATTAGAATTTTTAAAAAAGTCTGTTGAAGGTTCAAAGGTTATTACTTGCCATTTGGGCAACGGTTCATCAATAGCAGCAGTAGTTGATGGTAAATGTGTTGATACAAGCATGGGTATTACGCCATTGGAAGGTTTAGTTATGGGGACACGTTCTGGTAGTTTAGACCCGGCTGTTGTACAATTTATTGCTAATAATGACAATTTAACAGTAGATGAAGTATTAAATATTTTAAACAAAAAAAGTGGACTTGCTGGTTTATCAGGAGTTTCAAGCGATATGAGAGATATTCATGAAGAAGCAGCAAAGGGCAATAAAGGAGCCGAAGTTGCACGTGA
>JAAZPT010000208.1 GCA_012797085.1 Christensenellaceae bacterium
ACATTCATAAAAGCAAAAATATTATTGTATAAAAAAACATAGTTTTTAACTAAAAAAGCCTTGATTTAAATAATCAAAGCTTTAATAAAATTAATTTTAATTAAAGTTTAAAAAATGTTGTAGCTATTTTAAAATATATGCTTATTGAAAAAGCATCCACTACGGTTGTAATAAGGGGTGATGCCATAATGGCGGGGTCTAGTTTGGCCTTATCAGCCAAAAGTGGCAATATTGCACCTATAAACTTTGCAAAAACTATAGTAAAAGCAAGTGAGGACGATACCACAATAGCCATTTGTAAATCATTATACATAAACATCATTCTAATACCGTTTACAAGGGCAAGAGCTATACCAACTACAATTGATACCCTGAACTCCTTCCAAATAATTTTAAATATATCACTAAAGCTCAACTCGCCGGTAGTTAGGCCGCGAATAACCAATGTTGCACTTTGGGAGCCGCAGTTTCCGCCAGTATCCATAAGCATGGGTATAAAAGCAACAAGCAAAGGTATTGCTGAAAAGGCATGTTCGTAATTAGCAATAATTGTACCTGTTATTGTGGCGGATAGCATTAGTATAAGCAACCACATTATTCTATGTTTTGCATGGTCCCAAACGGATTTGTTTATATAGCTTCTGTCGTCCGATGTAATACCGGCCATTTTATTCATGTCCTCAGTAGTTTCATCATGCAATACCTCAATAGCATCATCAATTGTTACTATTCCCACCATGCAATTTTCGGAATCAACAACGGGTATGGCTATAAAGCCATACTTTTTAAACAGGTTTGCAACGTCTTCCTTATCGTCATTTGTATTAACGCTGATAAAGTTTCTATTGATGATATCTTTAATTAAGGTGTTTTCATCGTTTATAATAAGACTTTTTGCACTTACTATACCTAAAAGCTTGCGCCTTTCCGTTACGTAGCAGGTATAAATTGTTTCACTGTTTATTGCCTTTGCCTTTATTTCAGCAAGGGCTTCCTTAACTGTCATCTCCTCTTTTAAGGAAACATATTCAACAGTCATAATACTGCCGGCACTATCCTTAGGATACTTTAAAAGCTGATTTATATCGTGACGTGTTTCGCTATCCACATAGTTTAAAAGTCTATTTACAAAGTTTGACGGCATTTCCGATAGAAAATCAACGCTGTCGTCCGTATACATAAGCTCTATTATTTGGGATATTTCCCTATCTGTAAAAGCTTTTACAAGTTGTTTTTGATAATCAATATCCAAGTAAGAAAAAACTTCTGCAGCCTTGCTTTTTTCAATCATTCTAAAAATAATTGCCTGCTCTTTGGTATCTAATTCTTCTAAAAGTTCCGAAATATCCACCGGATTATAATTTACAAGTATTTCATTAAGCTGTTTATACTTTTTATTTTCTATTAATTCCAACAAGTTTTCCAATTTAATTTTTTCCATAATATCTCCTTTCCGGCATAAAAAAAGCCACACACAATTTTGCATGTGGCAGCCTAAGGATTATTATTTATTATATATGGTAGGCCAAACACATGCTGAGTATTTATTTATGATTATACTAGGTCGATAATCACTATCCAAAAAGCCCACCTCCAATTTTATTTATACATTTTTATTATATCATTTAAAACTGCAAAGGGCAAAGCCTGTTTGCCCTTATTTTAACAATAAAGTATAATGATTTTGTAAATTTTAAGGAGTAATTATGGAAGTAGTAGCAGCAATAATTTGGAAAGACA
>JAAZPT010000209.1 GCA_012797085.1 Christensenellaceae bacterium
AAAATTTACTTTTATGCCAAGCTTTTCAGCATATTGTAATGAGTACCTTATGCGAATATCATCGGTTTCAAAGCCTAAAAGACCCCCTATTACAGCAATATCTGTGGCGTGACCCCTATATGTTTGTGCAAAGGAACCATAAAAATGTATATCTATAATTTCGGGTTTTTCAACATAAAGTTTTCTGGCGAGCTGACCTATACGAACAGCTCCTGCTGTGTGGGAACTTGAAGGACCTATCATAACCGGCCCAATTATTTCAAAAACACTATTATACTTCATAACATTCCCTCAAAATATAATTTTTTACAAAAATCCAAGTGTTTAACATATGATTTTAAACAATACATCAAACTTATTTTCTACTTCAGGATGAAATTGAACTGCAAATACAAAATTATCGTACTCTAACATTTCAATTGTTCCATCATCGTTTGTACCACTTATTGTAAGTTTTTTAGATACATTATTTACTCTGTATCTATGCATAGAGCTGCCCCAAACCTCATCTTTTTTAAGCAAGTCATGCATGCGTGTGCCTTTAATAACATTTATTTTATGTTTAGTATCGTCAATATTATCCCTAAGCATATGTACATCCCAATGATGTTCAACGGGCAATACAAACATATATTTTTCTTTTTTCATTTGTATATATAAGTCCAAAAGTTTACCGGTATAATTTCGTTTTTCTGCCTCATCAAGAACGATAAAATAGCTGTGAATTACCTGTAATCCAAGGCAAATACCTAACAAAGGCTTCCTGTTTTTTATGGCATACTCCACCACTTCGAAATGATAAGGGTGTATTTGTAAACCGCCTACAATCAAAAAAGAATCGCATAGTTCCAAAGAGCTTTTATTAACATAGCCATCGTTAGATAATATACCTATGGGAATGGCACCATTTTCCTCAATGCGTTTTACATAGTTGTTTACAAAGGTATAAGTATCTCCATAGGGATTATCATCCTTAAAAAGCTTGGCAGTTGGAACTATTCCAACTACTTTTTGCTTTGTTTGTGTGCTTGCCATTGGCATTCTCCTATACTAAAGTAGATATAATCAGTTTCTAAGCTTGCGTTTTCAGGGCTACAGGCATAAGGAATATTAATTTTGCTAATTTCTAATTCACATGAAATTTCTTTTTAAACTCAACTAACAAATCATTCTTTAAAATAATTATACAAACGAATAATATTACAAAGGATACACAGCCTAAAACAACCATAGGCCAATTAAGCTTTGGCCAACCAATCATTGAGGATGAAAATGCTAATATAGATATGGCTATTAACCACATTAAAGGCATTATATTTTGCCTTTGCTTTGTAATATTTGTAAGAAAAAATACGTTTATTGTTATTAACATGCTTAAATAAACCAAGGGGATAACAAAACCACCCCAGTTAAAGGAAAAAACAAAGTTTACTATAATTAATAAAATACATATATGTATTAATAGCTTTGAACTTTGACTTATACGGTTATATTCCACACTATCCCTGTTAACAATAGACGTCCATATTACGTATATTGGCCATACAACTAACAAACTCCAAATTTGTTTACCTATAAAAATATTGGTTATTGGAGCAATTATAACTGAGGCAATAAACAACCATTTTATTACCTCAAATATAATTTCAAGTACTCTTGATTTTTTAGGAGGAGTGGGATAAGTAATATCAACTTTCATACACCGGGCTCCCTTCTAAATTGTAAGCGATACCATTTTCTTTAAACAGCATTGCAAGTTTTTCTTCAAAGGATGGATCTTCAGTATTTTTGGTTAAAGATAATACCGTTTTGTTGTTAAAACTTATACATGTACAACCTACTCTATTAGTGCTGCTTGCTCCCATTACAACGTCATATTTATCTATATATGGTCTCATTTCAACGGGCAGACTAACATTGCCAAGGTTTGAAAATGCACATGTAAAAACTTTATCGCCTAAAAAACCGTAGGCAAGTTTGGCAACAGGTCTTTTAATAAACAGGGGAACATATTTCAAGCTTCTTACCAACCTTATTGTAGCTTGTACCATTTCCTCCATAGCCTGCAATGTGGATTTTTCTTTCAGTTGTTTTGTAATTTCAGGAATTATTTCTTCAATGTTATCAAAGCTATCAATAGGGTTGCTTATTTTACAGAACATTACAAAATTTCTTAACGTTTTTTTGTTATAAAATTTTCTCAGGTTAACCGGTACTTGTATGTTTAGGTTGCCTTTTTGAGCCTCTGTTGAATATTTTGCCGCAACAAAAATATATGCTAATAAATAAGCGGTCAACGAAGTGTTGGAGGCTCTTGATTTTTCCAAAAGCTTGTCTGTTTCCATTTCAAAATGTAAAATTCTGCTTGGGTTGGAGTGGGCTATATTGCCGCTTAATTGTAAGGCACTGCTTCCGCCAAATCCGCCTGCTTTTGTATTTTTCAGCTCTATATTAGCAAATTCATTTTCAGTTTCTTGACTATTTATTACATCATTTATATCTAATACTTGATCGTTGCAAGGTATATTATTTCCTAAAAGCCTTAAATATTCAGCAAGCAAGGTATTTAAAAACACTATGGCTCCGTTTCCATCTGTAAGTACATGAAAAAATTCCACACTAAGCCTATTTTTATAATATAAAAGCCTAAAAGATTGGGAGCCGCTTGCGGCAACATTTATTGGCATACATGGCTTGTGTATCTCCGGTTTTAACTTAAAACGTCTTTTTGTAGTATCTAAATAATGCCAAAAGAAACCGTTTTTAACCGTTGTAGCCATAAATGGGAAACGCTTTATAGTAAAGTTTAAAGCCATTTGCATAAGCTCGGGTACTATATTATTTTTCAAGTATGCTGAAACCCTAAAAATGCTCATTTGATTTCTTTTTATATTCATGGGGTATATTTTAGCGGCATCATCTAAAGGGTACCACAACAAAGCCGGGCGAGCATAAAAACCGCCCAACTTTTCAGGATTAAGCAAATTTAAAGCATCATCCAAACCAACATTGTTTTTTTTGTAATAAAGCAAAGCATTTTCAAAATCTAAAATAATAGCCTCTTTAAAATGGCTGGGCAAACTTAAGTGCCTGTTTACTTCTACAAAAAAATCAGTTAATTTTTCTTGCTTTTCTGTACTTAATGACTCTATAAACTTTTTAAATTCAATTACTTTTGTCAAATTAATCACTCAATCATAAGGGTATCCTTTAAACGTCTTTTCCATCTGCCGGATTTATATGCCAGCACAGTTAATATTGACCCTGTAATCCAACTTATTACATGGCCAAGGAATATCATTGAGGGGTTGCCCATGGGGTTTGCAGCTGTTTTACTTAAATGCACCAATAAATAAGCTAAGGGTGTACGCAATAAAACAACACTTATAATAGATATCCACATAGGTGTTATAGTATCACCGGAACCACGCATTACACCACCAAACACCTGGGTTGCAGTAAATGCAATGTATCCCAGGGATAATATGCGCATAAATTTTGAAGCGTAATCAATAATTTCCGGTGTGTTTGAAAATATCATCGTTACTTCTTTACCAAAAATCACTATAAGCAATGATAAAAATGTTGATGTAATTAAACCTATTTTTATTGTGGCTTTTGCACCTTCTCTAACACGGTCTAACCTTTTTGCGCCGATATTTTGAGCGGTAAATGTTGTTGATGCAATACCGAAAGTAAAGTTAGGCATCATAACAAAGCCGTCCACACGCATTACAGCAGTATTTGCAGTAATAACCAATGGGCCAAAACTATTTGTTAAGCTTTGTATAACTATCATTGCAGTTGAAAATATTCCTTGAGTTGCCGCATTAGGCAAACCTATTTTAAATATTCGTTTAGTAATTTTAGGGTTGTATATTAAATATTTTCTGTCCATATCAAATATATCTTTAAGAGATTTTAAGCGGAAAATACATAATATGGCGGAAACACTTTGAGCTATAACTGTGGCTATTGCAACGCCAAATGTTCCTAAATGGAAGTACTTAACAAATATTATATCCAATATTATATTTACTATTGTTGATACTAATAAAAATAACAAAGGATAAAAACTGTCGCCCAATGCTCTTAAGGCTGCAGTTAGTAAATTATAAAGTGCAAGGCTGGTAATACCCCAAAATATTGTTCTTAAATAGTCGGTAGCCATTGTAAACATTTCTTCAGGAGTATTAAGCAAGTACAGCACAGGTTCTGTAATTAATACAGATATTATAGTTACTATTAATCCAAATATTAGTGCCAATATAAATATGGAACCTATTGTTTTATTTAGGTTATCCCTATCTTCCGCACCATAAAATTGCCCGACAAGTACGCTGGAACCTGTGGATATAGCTACAAAAATCATGATTAACAGGTTTATTGCCGGGCCCGATATACCAACTGCACCTAATGCAATATCACCGATATAGTGGCTTACAACAATGGCATCAACGGTATTATACAGTTGTTGAGCTAAGTTGCCAATCAAAAGCGGAATGGAAAATATCAATATATTTTTAGCAGGATCACCTTTTGTAAGGTCGTGTTGTTTTGTAAGTGTGTTAAATAGTTTCATTAATAATCCTCTAATATTTTATTTGTGTAATAATGTGCCTAATTTTTCCCCTTTAAGAACCCTTAATAAGTTTTGGGGGTCTTTTAAGCTAAATAATTTAACCGCAGGTATTCCACCCTCAACTAACATTGTAAAGGCAGATGCATCCATAACTTTTAAATTCATCTCTAAGGCTTTTGTATAGCTGATTTCAGGTATAAATTCAGCATTGGGGTCAGTTTTAGGGTCTGCACTATAAACACCGTCTATATTTTTTGCCATAAGTATTTCATCAACTTGCATTTGCCTTGCACGTAATACAACTGCCGTATCTGTAATAAAAAACGGGTGCCCTAAGCCCAATGCAAAGAGTACAATCTTACCGTTTTCAAGGGCTTCATCCGCCTTATGCATATCAAAATTGTCAGCAAAACCGGGCATTCCCACAGCGGATTGAACAAGGGCTTTAACACCTTTTTGCCTTATGGCATCGGCCATGCAAAGGCAGTTTAACATTGTGCTCAACATACCCATTTGGTCGGCTGTAGCCGGATTCATATCACTGCCCGCTTGCCTGCCGCGCCAAATATTGCCGCCACCTATTACAAGACAAATTTGTACCCCTTCGTTATGTGCTTTTACTAACACATCGGCTATAGTATTAACTTGGTTAAAGTCGTAGGCTTGCTCTATATTTTTTTCATTATTATGCAAAGCTAATGCTTCACCGGATAATTTTATTAAAACTCTTTTTTGTTTCATTACATACTCCTTTATTATTTAGCTACATAAAATTATAGCATATATTATCAACAAATTATAGTACACCAAGCTTATTAAATCTTATTAAAACTATAATTTTGTTTAAAAATGTGATAAAATAAAAACGTTATACATTTACTGTTTAAGGAGATTTTTATGTTTTTAACAAATGATTGGGCGGATTATGAAATTATTGATGCAGGTGACGGCTTTAAATTAGAACGTTGGGAAGATGTTATATTACAAAGGCCGGATCCTCAAGTTATTTGGACAAAGGCTGATAAATCTCTTTGGCAAAATGCGGATGCTGTTTATTCACGTAGTGATTCCGGTGGAGGGAATTGGAACTTTTTAAAAAACATTCCGGAAAAATGGATAGTAAAATATAAAAATTATTTATTTTATGTTCGTCCAACGGGGTTTAAACATACTGGACTTTTTCCGGAGCAAGCCTCTAATTGGGATTTTATGGTAGATTCTATTAAAAATTTCAAGGGCGAAAACAGGCCTAAAATATTAAATTTGTTTGGATATACAGGTGGTGCAACAGTGGCCCTTACAGCTAATGGAGCTCATGTTACCCATGTTGATGCGGCTAAAGGTATGGTACAATGGGCAAAGGAAAATATTGAGCTTAACAATATACCCTCAAGCAACACACGCTATATTATCGAGGATGCAAAACGCTTTGTTATGCGCGAAATCAGGCGAGGCAGCCAATATGATGGCATAGTATTAGACCCACCAAGCTATGGCAGAGGGCCAAATGGTGAGCTTTGGAAGCTTGAAGAGGAATTGCAACCCTTAATAGCCTTATGTGCCCAATTATTATCGACAAATGCCTGTTTTCTTGTTTTAAATGGCTATACTACAGGTTTTTCTCAAAGTGTACTTGGCAATATAATACTTAGAGAAGTACAAGCTAAATTTGGCGGTAAAATTGTTGCAGACGAACTTTGTCTGCCAATTACAGCAGGTGGATTTTTACCATGTGGAACTACTGCAAGGTGGACACCGAACCAATGAGTATAAAAGCAATTTATGAAGATAACCATTTGCTTATAGTGGAAAAACCTCCGAACATATTAAGTCAAGGGGATTCTACCGGCGATGCATCAATGGTTGATGAAGTTAAAAACTACTTAAAATACAAATACAATAAACCCGGAAATGTATATGTGGGTCTTATACATAGGCTTGATAGGCCGGTAGGCGGCTTGTTAACAATTGCTAAAACATCAAAAGCTGCTAAAAGGCTAAGTGAACAATTAAGTACAAAAACCTTAAAACGCAAATATTTAGCTATTGTAGAGGGAACAATCGACAAAGCTTCTACTTTGGAAAACTATCTTATTGATAATAACGGTTTTGTAAACGTAACAAATAAAGAAACTAAAGATGCAGTCTTTGCAAGTTTAAGTTTGGTGCCTATATCAACAAAAAATGGAAATACCCTGATAGAAGTTGAATTATTTACAGGACGAAAGCATCAAATACGAGTACAATTATCTGCTAATAATCACCCTATATTATATGACATGCGTTATGGCAAGGGAGTTAAGGGTAAACAAATAGCCCTTTGGGCCAGCCAATTAAGCTTGGAGCATCCAACAACAAAACAACTGTTGATTTTTAATTCTATTCCAAGCACATCGTCCTTTGATGATTTTATGGATGATATTAAAGAATTTTATAAAGGAGCTTAAATATGAAAGAATCCCTATCAAAAATTATATATAAATCCCTTTGTGAACTATACCCTCAAGTGGAGAATATTCCGGATGAAAATACAATATTGGAATTTATTGAAGTTCCACCAAACAAGGAAATGGGAGATTATGCTTTCCCTTGTTTCAGGTTATCAAAGGCTTTAAAAAAATCACCCCAATTAATTGCCGAGGAGCTTGCTAAACATATAGTTGATGAATCAAGTGAAGCAAAATCGCTTGGTGGTTATTTAAACTTCTTCCTTCAACGTGAAAACTTTGCTAAAAAAACCATAGAAGAACTTGGTAAAAAAGGGGAAAACTATGGTGCCTCAACAATGGGCAAAGGCAAAACAATATGTTTGGATTACTCATCTATAAATATTGCAAAGCGGTTCCATATAGGTCATTTAAGTACAACAATGATAGGTAACAGCTTAAATAGAATTTTTAAATTTCTAGGTTATAATACTGTTGCTATAAACCACTTAGGTGATTGGGGTACTCAATTTGGTAAATTGATTTATGCTTATAAAGAATGGGGAAACAAAGATAAGCTTGAAAAAGATGGGGTTGATGAGCTTACAGACCTTTATGTAAAATACCACGATGAAGCAGAGAAAGATCCATCCCTTGATGATAAAGGCAGAGCATGGTTTAAAGCTATAGAGGATGGAGATGAGGAAGCCCTTGAATTGTTTGATTGGTTTAAAAGGCTAACCTTAAGGGATTCACAAGTGGTATATGATATGCTTGATGTTCATTTTGACAGCTATGCCGGGGAAAGTTTTTATAACGACAAAATGGATAGGGTTATAGAAGAACTCAAGGCCAAAAATCTTTTAACAATTAGTGATGGCGCCTCCGTTGTAAACCTTGATGAATATGATATGCCCCCTTGCTTAATACTTAAAAAAGACGGTGCGAGCTTGTATGCTACAAGGGATATTGCAGCAGTGCTTTACCGTCATGATACATATAATTTTGACAAATGCTTATATGTTGTTGCCTACCAACAAGATTTACACTTTAAGCAAGTGTTTAAAGTTGTAGAACTTATGGGCTATGATTTTGCCAAGGATCTTAAGCATGTATCCTTTGGAATGATAAGCTATGAAGGGCAAATGCTTGCTACAAGGAAAGGGCATGTTGTTTACCTTGAGGATTTATTAAATAAAGCTTGCGAAAAAGCCCTTGATATTATAGACCAAAAAAGTCCGGATTTGCCTGATAAGGAAAACATTGCCCGTCAGGTAGGTATAGGAGCAGTAATTTATACGGATCTGCAAAATAACAGAATAAAGGATATTGATTTCCGCTGGGAAAGAGCCTTGAACTTTGATGGGGAAACCGGACCCTATGTTCAATATACCCATGCAAGGTGCTGCTCCGTGCTTAGAAAGGCGGAAGATATAGATTTTTCAAACCCTGATTTTTCCGCTTTATGTGATGATTGGGCACAAAGCTTGTTATTATTAATTAGCAGACTTCCTGAAAACATTGTTCAAGCTGCTGAAAAATATGAGCCGTCAATTATTACAAGAGCTATGACGGATATTGCAAAAGCCTACAATAAATATTATTATGAGCAAAGAATTATAACTGATGATAATGATGCAACGGCAGCAAGGTTGCTATTAACAAAAGGCACAAAGGATGTATTAAAAACAGCAATGTACCTAATTGGAATGGAAGCGCCTGAAAGAATGTAAATATGAATATTATTACAAGCACAAAAAACGAAAAAATACAAAAAATAAAATCCTTAAACACAAGTAAAGGAAGGGCAGAACAATCAAAATTCCTCTGTGAAGGGGAACATATGGTCGAAGAGGCTATTAATTCAGGTAAAAATATTAGTTCTATTGTAGTCAGGGAAGATTCCTTTGAAAGATATAAAAACCTGATAAACAAAGCCGAAGCGGAAATTATAATTGTAAGTACAAATGTATTCAACAGCATTTGTGATACTAAAACTCCCCAAGGCATTAGTGCCGTTGTTGATATGTTTAATGGTGATATGTCTTTTTCTAACTTTGTGTTAGCAATGAATGGAGTTCAAGACCCCGGAAATGTTGGAACAATAATTAGAACGGCTGATGCCGCAGGCTTTACTGATGTGTTGATAGATGCCCAGTCCGCTGACATATTTAACCCTAAAACCGTAAGGGCAAGCATGGGAAGTATATTTAATATTAATTGCCATAAAACAGATAATATGCTTGAAACATTAAATGGTTTAAAACAAAAAAAATATGCTGTTATTGGCTCAACCCTTAATGGTGATAATTTTTATAATAGGCAAAAGAACTTAAATAAAATTGTACTAATCATTGGTAATGAAGGAAGCGGTATAAACGAAGATGTTTTAAATGCATGTACCCACAATTATAAATTGCCTATGCAAGGCAAAGCTGAATCATTAAATGCGGCAATAGCGGCGGCTATTATGATGTATGATATTATTAATAACAAATAAAAAACTCCGACTTTTGTCGGAGTTTTTTTAAACATTCATTTGCCTTTGTTTTTTATTAATAAAACTTAAAATAAAGGCTATTAATAATATAAACAAACTTGCATAAAAAGGCAATTTAGGGTTTACAGTGTACAAATATCCTGCTGATAAACTACCGGATACCATTCCCAAAGCATTAATTGAATTGTAACCCCCATATACTGTTGAATTGGTAGTGCCCATAATTTGCTGAATAGGTTTTGTTATGGAATCCGTTATAAAAACTAATATAGCAGATGTTAAAAATATTACAAAATTTTGAGTAATAATAAATATTGTTAAAAACAAAATTGATAATCCGTAATAAACAATATTAGTATTATAAGGTTTAAACTTATTAGATACATATCTGTTTAAAGTAAAGTTCAGCAACAAACCTATAACAGCGATGCTACCCTTTATTGCACCATTATAAATTGAAGGTAAATTAAGCACGTTTTTAATATAATAATTAAAAGATGTATCATAACATGTTATTGAAAAAGATACCAAGGCAACAATTGCATAAAACACCACAATAGTGGGTGTTAATATTTTCAGAACACCACCAAAGGCTTTAAAAGGGTTAATTTCTTCCAACTTGATTTTTTTGCTTGAATCAGAAGCTATATCTTCACAAGTAAAAAATGCGAATACAGCAATTAAAATACATAATATTGGTTGTATATAAAGGGGTAACATTATATTTATGTTACCTAAATATCCACCTAAAAAGAAACCGGCTGCCCCTATAGAAACTTGTAATGCCATAGCTAGGGATATACGCTCTCCCTTTTTTTCTTCTTCAAAAAAGTTGCTAATATAAAGCAAACCGCCAACCTGTGTAGCTGCTGTAAATATGCCTGCTAATAAGCGGGCGAGCAATGTACTTACTATATTTCTACCAAGCCCAAACCACAGTTGAGCTAAACCATATACTACCATACCTAAACTCATAACTTTAATATAACCATGTTTTTCTGCAATTTTGCTCCACATGGGCGATATTAAAAACACACCCAAGCTCATAAGCGAAAAGGCCACCCCAAACATATAATTAGGATAATTTAAACTTTCAAAAAAGGCAGGGGTAATGGGATGTGCCAAATTAGCAGCAAAAAACATCAGTCCATAGCAAGCATAAAAAAGTGGTAAATTTTTAATCTTTTTCAATCTACTTTCTCCTAAAAAAATATTCCGCGAATTTTATTCGGGAATATTTTAAAATTATATTTTAATAAAAAATCTTAGTATACCCACCACTATCATTATAACACCGGATATTCTTCTAATCAATAGATGGTGTTTTTTCAAAAAACCAACTAATCCGCTCAGCTTTTGGTATAAAAGCATTATTAAAACCATAGGCAAACTTAAACCAAGTGCGAAAAAGCCTAACATATACATACCATTTAGTGCGGTTGCACTCTCGGCAGATGCAGCAGCTACTAAAGCATTACCTAATAAGGGGGTTAAACAAGGGGTCCAAGACAATACAAGCACTGCACCAAACAAAACATTTTGTAAAAAACCGGCACCTATAAATTTGCTGCTATCCTTTACACCACCAACGTTTAAGCCGGGTATTAAATCCAACATCATAAAGCCGAAAATAATAAGTATTATATTACCTAAAACATCAAGCAAGTTTCGGTTAACTTTACTGTTTACTGAGCCTGCCAATCCGGCCAAAGCACCCAATGTAACAAAAACTATTATAAAACCAAGTACAAGGCCTAAAAGTTTTATAATTGTTTGCTTTGTAATTTTGCTGCTTCCTGTTGTATTTCCTATAATGTATGCAGCATATACCGGCAACATAGGGAGTATACAAGGGGATAAAAAAGCTAATAAGCCATTTAACATCATTGCAAAAGGTGATGCGGAAAAAGTTGTACTGGGAGCCAAGTTTCCCATATTAATATTCGGCATAATTCCTCCTTAAATATTACTTTTCAGCATCAGGCTTAATGCCTAAACCCTCCAATGTTTGCACAATTGCATTATAATTTGTTGCATATGTATAAAGGGCCACTTCTCCTTCCAAATTAAACATTACGTTTGTAGGGAAACCTGTTAAACCTACAACACTTGCAAGCATCATATTTGAATCACTTTCCAATTGCAGGTTAATATTATTATCTTTAAAATAGTTTTCTGCTACTTCAAATTTTTCATCTGATGGAACATGAACCATTATTATTTGTACATTTTCACTATATTCTTCCTGTATTCTTTGAAAGTCCGGTATTTCTTTTACACAATGGGGGCACCAAATGGTAAACATACTCATAAAAATTATTTTGCCCCTATAAGCTTCAAACTTAAAGGGCATTTCATCAAAGTCATCCAACATAAAAACTTTAAAAGGTTCTTCTTCAGCCTCTTCATCAAGTTCGTTTTCTATATCATCGTCATCAAACTCTTCAATATCTTCAACTGTATCACTTTCTGCCATATATGATGCTGTTGGAACAACGAGCATAAACACCATAACAAATGTAATTAATAATAACATAAATTTTTTCATAAAAATCCTCCTTTAGAGTGATATTATTATAATACCACCTAAAAGGAGGATTGAAACATTATTTTGTTGTTACTATTGTAAAGTTTAGCTAATTAGATTTTCAGCAGCATTAGCAAGCTTTTCAAGCAAAGCCTTAGCTTCTTCTTCTGTTTCTGCATTGGCATTTATATAAAGCTTAATTTTGGGCTCTGTACCGCTGGGGCGTACGCATACCCAGTTACCACCTTCAAGCTCATAATACAATACAGCAGATGGAGGCAAGCCCATGTCCTTACTTTCACCGGTTGCTATGTCCTTACGCGTACCTGCTTTGTAATCCCTTACAGCAACTACCTTTAAGCCGGCAATGCTTTCTGGATAATTTGTAAACAAGTTATTCATAATTGCAGCCATTTTTTCGCTTCCGTCTTTACCGGGCAATGTTTTGCTAATAACCTTATCAAGATACCAGCCATATTTATTGTACATTTCATTTAATGCATCGTTAAGGGTTAAACCTTGTGCCTTAAAGGAGCAAACCGCTTCAGCTATTAACATGGAGGCATTTACGGCATCTTTATCCCTTACAGCTGAACCGGATAAGAAACCATAACTTTCTTCAAATGCAAATATGAATTCATAACTATTATCATCTTCAAATTGTTGTATTTTTTCACCGATAAATTTAAAGCCGGTTAATGTTTCAAATGTTGCAACACCATAACTATCGGCAATCTTCCTAGCCATTTCTGTTGAAACTATAGATTTTATTATTGCACCGTTCTTTGGAATTTTGCCTTGTTTTTGCTTTGTAGATAATATGTAATAAAGCATAATGCAAGCAATTTGGTTACCGTTTAATAACTTAAATTCTCCGGATTCCGTTTTAAATGCAACACCAAGCCTGTCGCAGTCGGGGTCTGTGGCAAAGGCACAGTCCGCACCGACTTTGTTTGCAAGTTCTATTGCCAATTTAAAGGCACCAGGATCTTCAGGGTTAGGTACGGCTACTGTGGAAAAATTCGGGTCGGGGTTTTCTTGTTCTTTAACAACGGATACGTTTGTAATGCCAATTTCATCCAATATCCTTCTTACAGGCATATTACCTGAGCCATGCAATGGAGAATAAACAATCTTTAGGTTGCTGCCTTCTTTTTTCAATATATCTTTATCTACAACCAAAGTATGCAACATTTTTATATATGCATCATCTTCTGCTTTACCTATAATTTTTAATAGTCCACTTTCCAAGGCTTTCTTTTCGTCCATTGGATAGCAATCTTTATAGTCAAGCTTTTGAATTTCCTCAGTAACTATTTCAGCAATATCCGGGCCAATTTGGGCACCGTCTTCACCATATAGTTTATAGCCGTTATATTCCGGAGGATTATGGCTTGCAGTTATAACTACACCTGCGGCACAGTTCAAATACCTTAATGTAAAGGATAGTACAGGTACAGGCCTTAATGATTCATATAGATATACAGGCACACCGTTTTCACACAGTATTAAGGCTGTTTCCTTAGCGAATAAATCGCTATAGCGCCTACTGTCGTAAGCTATTGCTACGCCACGGGAAGCAAATTCGGGGTTTCTCATAAGATATTTAGCAACACCCTTTGATGCACGCCTTACGTTGTAAAGATTCATTCTGTTTGTGCCGGCGCCCAATACACCTCTCATACCTGCTGTTCCAAAAGAAAGTTCTCTATAAAACCTATCCTCTATTTCTTTCTCGTCGGTTAAAGCGGCAAGTTCATTTTTGGTGTCTTGATCAAAAACATCATTATTTAGCCATTCTTCGTATTTTTTGCGATAATCCATGTTAATTCTCCTTTTTCCATTTATATATTAATGCTTGTGTACCCAAATTTTCAACTCCTTCAAGCTCCAGGTACATTTTAAGCACTGTATTTAACATAGGTAAATCTAAATTTAAATCTGCGGCATGATTGCTTGCTATTTTTAAATCTTTTATAAAATGTTTTACATAAAAACCGGGGCTCATATTGTCGTCCAATATTTTTGCGCCATTGTTTACCATTTGCCATGAGCTTGCGGATCCGTTTTTAATGCTTTCAAGAGCAGTTCCGGGGTTTAAACCATAAGCTTCCAAATAAGCAATTGCTTCACAAGTTCCGGCCAAGGCACCTGCTATGGCTATTTGGTTTGCAGCTTTTGTATGTTGGCCACTACCGGCTTTACCTTGATATATTACCGATGTACCCATTGCTTTAAACATTTCTTTACAAGCATCAAAGTCTTCTTCTTTTCCGCCTACCATTATAGTTAGGGTACCATTTATTGCACCCAGGTCTCCACCGCTTACAGGGGCATCAAGGGCATTTAAACCATACTCTTGAGCAGCTTCATAAATTTGAACGGCCTGGGATGGCTTCGTTGTTGTCATATCAATTATGTACGTACCTTTATCGGCACTTTTTATTATGCCATTGCTGTTTTCATCACCAAAATAAACTTGGTTAACATCATCCGGGAAACCAACAATAGTAATAACGGCATCTTTGCCTTCAGCACATTCATCTACAGATGAACACCATTTAGCACCGGCGGCAACAACATCATCGGCCTTGGATTTTGTTCTTGTATAAACATATACTTCAAAACCGGCCTTTAAAAGATTTTTTACCATGGCGGAGCCCATTACGCCTATACCAATAAATCCAATTGTTTTCAAATAAACTACCCCCAATATATAATATTTTATTCT
>JAAZPT010000210.1 GCA_012797085.1 Christensenellaceae bacterium
ATGGCAAGGTTCCTTTGTTGGTAGAAATAAAACACCATGCAGGAGCTAAATTAACATCTCAATTAGCTTACTCCCTGCTTAAAAAATATAAAGGCGACTATACTGTTGAAAGCTTTCATCCCCTATCACTTTATTTGTTCAAAAAAAATGCCCCTAATGTAATTAGAGGGCAATTGTCATCAGGGATTTTTCATAAAAATGATTTGAAAAGCCCTATAGCAAGGTTTGTAATGAAATATATGCTTACAAATATAATATCTTCACCCCATTTTATTGCATATAATAGTGCAAGTGATGATAATCTAAGCATGAAATTAATGAAACATTTATTCAAACCCACTTTAGCGGCTTATACCTTAAAAACGCAACAAGAATTAGATGATGCAATTAACAAGGGTTATACTATGTTAATATTTGAAGGTTTTAAACCTGAATTATAAATTCTTAGGCTTGTAAATAAAGTATTTTGCTTTATTTACAAGCTTTTTAAACACAAATACTATTAAAAATGAAACTACATATAACAAAAGACTATTTAAAGGAACATATAAAAAATCATTCACTGTTACGTTAAAAATATTAAAATGTTTAAGTATTGGTACATGTACTAAATAAATACCGAATGTACATGAAGATATTAAAGTTGTTATTTTATTTGGCTTATTAAAATTATTTTTAAAAATAATAAATGTTGAAATACTCATAATAAGTGTACTTGTTGTGTTCCAATTTAAGGCTTCTAAAAATATGGAATTTATCTTTCTTGAATATAATATAAAACTTATGGATAATATGCTAAAAGCTAATAAAAAAGCAGTTATTAAAATATTATTTTTTATTTTAAATGTGCTTTTTTCACCCAAATAATAGCCTAAAACAAAGTAAAAAGAATAAACAAAGAAGTGGCTATTGAGGGTTATACCTTTTGAAACAGGTATGGTTCTTCCTAAAGGAGAAATATTTTGTAAATCACTAAATAAAAACAATATTACAAACTGTAAAATCAAAAAATATTTTAAAACGTTTTTATCCTTTACAATTGCCTTAAGCATAGGTGAAAACAAATAAAGCCCTATAATTGCTAGTAAAAACCATCTATAAGTAGTGTTTGATAAAATTAAATCAATAAAATTTTTAAAGTTTTCTACATCAAAATATTTTATTAAATTTATAAGCTGATTGAAATTTTCTATTATTCCAAAAATTAAAAAAACCAAAAAATACTTAAGGCATTTTAATAACAAATCATTTATAGAATAATCTTTTTGTAAAACAATTCTACCACTGATCATAAAAAATAATGGAACACTCATTACAGATAAATTATTAAATATTGAAAAAATCATAAACCTGTTGCTACTAATATCCATATTTTTAATAACAGAGGATACATGGATTACAACAACCAAAAAGGATGCCAATACCCTTAAATAATCTAAGTATGGATAGTTTTTATTATTAATACAACAACACCCTTTCGTACAAATATATTGATATAATAACATAACGAAATAAAAAAAGGTATAACCCGAAGGTTATACCTTTATGTTTTTTTATTATCTACCAAATTGTACGTCATTGTTACCGGAATCGGTTGCCCACATTTCAAGCATGTTGATTGGGTCATTAAAGTCTGCTATCCAGCCGTTACGAGCTACGTCGTATTTGCCTTCTTTACGTTCGTTTAAGAATACGTTCCAGTCAATGCTCTTAATTGTCATTGTAATACCAACTACTGCCAAATCTTGTTGTACAGCCTCTGCAATTGCAATATGGCCTGATGAAGCATTTGTTAAGTATTCAAAGCTAATTGGTGTATCTGCTGACAATTGATTGTTATCATCAAATTCAAAGCCGGCGGATTTTAATAGCTCAACAGCTTTTGCAACACTTGCTTCAGGATCATAAGCTACCGGGAAATAACCTGCACTTTCTTCATCTGCATATGTGTAAGCTTCGTCATTGGCCTTAAATATTCCACCATGGCCATCAGCTATACCGGCAGGTAAGAACGATGTAGCAGGAACTTGGCCGGTTTGACCGATATTTTCTGCAATATATTCACGATCTATTAGGTAGCTGATAGCTTTACGCATATTAGCTGCTTGTTCAACTGTTTTTCCATCAAACAATGGACTCTTAACATTAAAGCAGATGTAATATGTACCTAATTGCCCTACTGTGTAGAATTCCGGAGAATCTTTAAGTTTTGCAATTTCATCTGTTGGAACGCTATCAATAAAGTCCAAGTCTCCAGCAGCATAGGCTGCGTATACTACTGTTTCATCAGCAGAAAGCATGAACTCCAATGTTTCAAGTTTAACATTTTCAGCATCCCAGTAGTTGGGGTTCTTTGAATAGATCATGTTTTCGTCATGGTTCCATTCTGTTAAAACATAAGGACCTGATGACACGAAACCGGCATCCAGTGCCCATGCGCCCGGGTTAACAACATTGCCTGCTTCATCTTTATAACCTTCAGCAGCTTCAACAGTTGCTTGTTGTACGGCATAGAATGTTGGGAAAGCAGCAAGGTCAAGCATGTATGCACAAGGAGCCATAAGCTCAACTGTAAATGTTGTGCCGTCTTCAGATGCGGAAACTGCCAATTCGTTAGGATAACCTTTGATTCCGTTGAACATGTAAGCATAGTCTGCAGCTGTTTCCGGATTTGCAGCACGCTTCCATGAATATTCAAAATCTTTTGCTGTTAATGGTGAGCCATCGCTCCATTTTAAACCTTCACGCATTGTGAAAACATATGTTAAACCATCTTCAGAAACTTCATAGCCTGTAGCAAAGTTTGGTTGTAAATTGGATTCTGCATCATATGTGTAAAGACCACCAAATGAAGCAATTGCCAAGCAAGCACCGTCAACTGAACTATTTAAAGCTGGATCAAGTTTATCCGGTTCACTTGAAAGGTTAATTTTAGCGGAATTTTTATCGCCATTTGTAGCATATTCAAAGTGCTTCATACCATAAGCATTGCTGTATACACCTTGAAAATCAGGTTTAGCCATGTAAACATCGTTGTAGTAGTAAATTGGAACAATAGCACCTGTATCCATCAAGATATCTTCTGCTTCATGCATCAACGCTTCACGAGCAACAAAGTCCGTTGAAGATTTAATTTGTGCAATTAGTTCATCATACCTTGTCCAATCAGGTTCTGAGCCTTCATCTGCAAATGCTGTAGCTAATGACAATAACATCATAATAGCTAACAAAAGTGCTGTAATTTTTTTCATATTTCATCCTCCTATTTTTTGTTTATATAATTATATCGTTTTTAAACGATAATAACAATATTATCTTTCAAAGCATCTTACAAAGTGACCGGGACTAACCTCTTTAAGCTCCGGTATTTCTTGAGAGCAGTGAATTTTACATTCACGGCAACGTGTTCTAAAGGAGCAACCGCTTGGCATATGTAAGGGGCTGGGAACATCACCTTCTAAAACTATTCTGTGCCTGTTTCTTGCGCTTTCGGGATCCGGCAACGGAATAGCGGATATTAAGGACTGTGTATATGGATGTATAGGATTGTTTATAAGCTCTTTAGCAGGTGCTATTTCAACAATTTTGCCTAAATACATAACAGCTATCCTTTGACTTATATGTTGAACAACAAGCAAGTCATGGGCAATAAATAAATAAGTAATACCTAATTTTTGTTGCAGTTCTTCAAATTTGTTTATTATTTGAGCTTGAATGGATACATCCAAAGCAGATACTGGTTCATCACAAACTATAAATTCAGGAGCTACTGCAAGAGCACGTGCTATGCCAATACGTTGCCTTTGACCACCACTAAATTCATGGGCATACCTTCTTGAATGGTCACTGTTTAAACCAACAGTTTGCAATAGTTCTGCTATTCTTTCTTCCCTTTCAGCTTTATTTTTATAAAGCTTATGTATATCTAAGGGTTCACCAACAATATCAGCTACAGTCATCCTCGGATTTAATGATGAGTAAGGATCTTGAAAAACAATTTGCATTTTTTTTCGGTAATTATAAATATTTTTTTCATTTATTAAATTACCATCATAATATATTTCGCCACCCGTAGGTTTTTCCAAAAAAAGTATTGATCTGCCAACGGTTGTTTTTCCACACCCCGATTCACCAACAAGGCCTAATGTTTCACCTTTATCTATAGAAAAAGAAACACCATCAACGGCCTTTAAAGGCAATTTTGTAAACATATCTTCTTTTACAACAAAGTGTTTTTGAAGATTGTTAACCTCTATAAGTTTTTTTGGAGATGCATCATTTGTATTACTCATTGCTTTGCACCTCCTCATTAAAATATCGTTCTTTATAGTTTAACCAACATGCAGCAATATGAAAATCATTAATTCTAACTTCCTCAGGTTTCTGCTCCAAACAAATTTTCATAGCATTGTCGCAGCGAGCTACAAAAGGACAACCTTTAGGTAAGTTTAGCAGGTCAATAGGTGAGCCTTCTATTGGTATAAGCTTTTTACCGGCTGAATCAAGCCTGGGGATTGACCTCAATAAGCCCTTTGTATATTCATGTTTAGGGTTATAAAAAATTTCATCTGCAGTACCACGTTCACAAACGCTACCGGCATACATAACAATAATCTCATCACACATATCAGCAATAACACCCAAGTCATGAGTAATCATTATTATTGCCATACCCATTTTCTTTTGCAGCGACTTCATAAGCTCCAATATTTGAGCTTGTATTGTAACATCAAGGGCGGTTGTAGGTTCATCCGCAATTAAAATATCCGGTTCACAAGCAAGAGCCATAGCTATCATAACCCTTTGACGCATACCGCCACTAAGCTCATGGGGATATTGTTTTAGACGTTTAAGAGGCTCATTTACGCCAACAAGCTCAAGCATTTCTTTTGCTCTGAGATAGGCCTCCTTTCGGTTTCTATCCGTATGCAACAATATTGCTTCACAAAGCTGATTACCGATTGTGTAAACTGGATTTAATGATGTCATAGGGTCTTGGAAAATAATTGATACCCTGGCACCTCTAAAATCATTTATTTCCTTTTTATTAAATTTAACTACATCTTTACCTTTAAAAAGAATTTCACCATCAACAATTTTACCGGTATCGGTTAAAATTCTTAATATAGAATAGGCTGTAACACTTTTACCACTTCCACTTTCGCCAACAACGCCAAGAACTTTACCTTTATCTAAATTAAAATTCAGGCCATTGACCGCCTTAACTTCACCTGACTCTGTAAAAAAAGATGTATGTAAGTTTTTTATCTGTAACAATGGTTGATCTGACATATTTATCATCTCCTCAATTTAGGGTCAAATGCATCACGTAATCCATCACCTAAAAGGTTAAATGATAAAACTATAATACATATCATTATTGCCGGAAAAACAAGTTTGTACGGATAACTCTGCAAGCCTTCCCTTGCTGCATTTGCCAAAGAGCCTAAGCTTGGCATAGGTGCTTGTACACCTAAACCTATAAAGCTTAAAAAACTTTCCGTAAATATTGCAGAAGGAATTTGAAGTGCCGTTGAAATAAATATTACGCTAATACAGTTGGGTAATATGTGTTTCATAATAATCCTTGTAGTGGAAGCACCCATTGCTTTTGCTGCCATTACATACTCGTTGCTTTTTATTTGCAATACTTGACCACGTACAAGCCTTGCCATACCAACCCAATATAATAAACCAAATACTACAAACAAACTAAGCATGTTTGTACCAAGTTTTTCAAATATGGTCCCCTTTATGGATTGGCCAAGAACCTGGTCAAGC
>JAAZPT010000211.1 GCA_012797085.1 Christensenellaceae bacterium
TCCAATTGTTCCTGTAATGTTATATGATGCTAGAGTTGCTGCCGAATTTGCAGACAGAATGCTTGAAAAAGGTGTTTATGTTATCGGCTTCAGCTTTCCGGTAGTGCCAAAGGATAAGGCAAGAATACGAACCCAAATAAGCGCCGGTCATAGCAAAGAAGATTTGGATTTTGCTATAAAATGCTTTTGCGAAGTTAAAGAAGAAATGGGTTTATAATTTTTTGATATGCCATCATCTAATGCAATACTGTTATTACTTAATATATAAAAAATCTGAACTCAAATAAATTATTTGTTGTTGACTTTTTAGCTACTGCATGTAAAATTTATTTATAAATAATTAAATATTTAAAAGGAGATTTTATGAGCAATTCCAAATTCAAGTCCTTAGAAAAAATTGGTGAATGCTACTATATAATTAAGTTTGAGGTTCCTGAAGATTATACTTGGATACCCGGTCAATTTGCTAAATTTTCCTTAGAAGGCAAGGAGCTTGGTGAGGACAAAAACTTTAGAATGTTTTCAATAGCATCAACCCCTGAAGAAGGCGAAATTATGATTGCCACAAAGGCTTTAGCCGGTAAAACAAGTAATTTTAAAAAGGCACTGTTTGAACTAAAAGAAAGTGAAAGCATAGATATAAGCAAGCCTATGGGGAAATTTACATTGAGGGATAAAGAAACCCCCATGGTGCTTTATGCCAGCGGTATAGGAGTTACGCCCATAAGGTCAGTATTACATAGCCTAACTTCTGATTGTACGCAAGCTGTTCACGTTGTATATGCCTCTTATGATAATTACATTTTTGAAGATGAAATAAAGGCTTTATCTAAAGCTATGCCCAATGTGGAATTTGTTGAAACCGTAGAAGTTGACGAAACAATGAACAAGCTTAGAGAGTATGGTAAAAAATATTTAGATGTAGCTTATTATTATACATCTGGTTCTCCCTTTGTTGTAGATGCCGTAAGAAAAGCCTATACTGAACTTGGAATAAGTGCTGACAGATTTATAGATGATGTTTTTATAGGTTATTAATTTAATAAATAAAAAAGAGCTAATGAAAATTTTTACATTAGCTCTTTTTAGTGCTATAATGTTTTAAATATTTATTTTTAGGAGTTGTTGATGAATAAAACTATAAAACTTTATGATTTTACCCCCTACGAAACCGGCTTTACAGGCAAGGTTGTAAGCTGTGAAAGGCTTGATGGAAGCCATGTGTTGGTGGTTTTGGATAAAACTTTATTCTTTCCGGAAGAGGGCGGCCAAAGCCCCGACAAGGGAAACATTGATGGCTTTAATGTAAAAAACGTTCAAATAAAAAACGATATTATAAGCCATACAATAGAATGTGATACTGAGCATTTTGTAATAGATAAAGGTGTTTATGGAAACATAGATTGGGATTATAGGTTTTCAAACATGCAAAACCATAGTGCCGAACACATATTTTCAGGTTTAGTAAACAGGAAATACGGCTTTAATAATTGCGGTTTTCACCTTAGTGATAATATCGTAACAATGGATTTTGACGGCCCTTTAAGCATACAAGATATTGAAGAGCTTGAAATTGAAGTAAACAATGCCATATATAAAAATGTTGAAACAAAAACAGGCTACCCTGAAGCCGATGAGCTTAAAAAGCTTGAATATAGAAGTAAAATAGACCTTGAAAGCGGAGTTAGGATAGTTGAAATAGGCTCCTACGATAAATGTGCCTGTTGTGCCCCCCATGTTTCAAAAACAGGGGAAATAGGGATATTTAAAGTACAAAGTGTTCAGAGTTATAAGGGTGGAGTTAGAATAAGCTATTTAGCCGGCAGAAGAGCCCTTAATGCCTATATTAATGATTTTAAGCTTGTTGAAAGTTTAGGGACTAAATTATCGGCTAATCGTGATAACCTTGAACAGTTTGTTGATAATTTAAAGTCAAACAATGAAAAACTTAAATTGGATGTAACAAAGGCCAATACATTCCGTTTGGAAATTGAAATTGATAGACAAAAAAACAA
>JAAZPT010000212.1 GCA_012797085.1 Christensenellaceae bacterium
ATGAATTCCACTAAACTTTTGCCAATACCATCTTTTTTATAATTAAGAGAACTTTCTATTAGTTCTTTCTGCCCCGAACTTAACCAATGTTCCCATAAAAGCCCTATAATATTTTTTGTATCTTCTAAATGTTGGGACAATGGTAACCAATAATATATTCCATCTTTTTCCTTCTTTTTTGCCCAAAAAGCATTGTTTACATTAGCCATATCCACCTCAAAATACACATAATATTGAATATAATTCTTACTATTTTTAGTCAATCAAAAAAACTTTTATGGTTTGATTTTTATAGACTACCCATCTACAGTAAGTCTTTCAAGCACACAACCTTCTGTTATTTAAACAAGCACTTTTATCAATACTTGAGACAAAAATATCTATATCAATTTTTATCATTCACAAAAACAGCATTCTTTTATAAAATCAATTAATTTAAAAGAGCAGTTTATGATAGGCGAAATAGTTGTCTTAGGTATATTGATAATATTTATCTACCTTTTACATATCTATCTGACTTATAAACAGAAAATACGAAGACCGACTGTTGATTTAATTGTTTATCTGCACAGATGTAGGCGTGGTGAAGCTTTAGGTATAATGTAGGATAATATAAATTTCAACAATAATATCATCACCTTAAACCGAGACGTAACCTTTGTTCAAAATCGTCAAGAAATTTTTTCCGGTATGAAAACAAAAGCTGCTTATCGTAGCGTGCCCCTTACAAAGCCTTTAAAGGATTTGCTACTTCAAAACAAACCTAAAAACACAGAGGATTTGCTGGTGCTTGGCAACACACCAACGCCTTACACAGCAAGTAAGTTTAAGCGTGCTTGGGAGCGTATCGGAAAAACTATTGAATTGTATGGTGCAACATCACATATAATCAGACATGCGTTCATTACATATGCTTCGGACTATGTAGATATTAAAACCCTACAACATATAGTAGGTCATAGTAACGCTAAAACAACTCTCAATGTTTATTCTCATTACAGAGACCAAAAATTAGCACAATCCGTAAAAGGGCTTTCCAAGCTTTATTCCTAAGCTTAAACCAACTTTGGTGGGATTAAGAGGACTTGAACCTCCGACTTCCACGATGTCAACGTGGCACTCTAACCAACTGAGCTATAATCCCTTATGGTTTAATTATATCATCGTAAAGTAGTAATAACAAGAAAGATTACATTGTAAGTTTTTAATTAAATATATTTTGACAAGGTAGGCTGTTATGTTATAATAATAAGGACTATATACAAAAGAGGAAATATATATGCGTAAACAACTTAGTGAAAAAGAACGTAAAAGACGTGGAAATATAGTTGGAATTATTTCCGCAGGTGTTTTTTTTGCTATATATTCAATGATATTTCACCCTAGTAATTTGCCATCATTGTTGTTAGCAGGTGGTCTAACAGTAGCAGTGGGTGCAATCACAAGAATTATGGGTCAAGGCTTAGATACAAGCAAAAACCAAAAAAACTCTACACAATCACCAATAGTTGAAGAAATTGCTACAAATACCGGTAACCCACAAATTGATGAACTTCTTGAAAAAGGCAGAACAATGATTGCTGATATTCATACTGAAAATAATAAGATTTCAGATATTAAATTTTCATCAACGATAAGTAATTTAGAAGGTAAATTAGGGCAAATATTTAAAGTAATATATGAGCAACCTGAAAAAGCACCAAAAATTCGTAAGTTTATGAATTATTATTTACCTACCACACTTAAAATGCTCCAAAGATATAATGAAATATCAAAATTCGGATTAAAAGGCGATAACGTTGAAAAAGCAAAGGAAAGAATTGTTGAAGCTGTAGGAATTGTTGAAGATGCATGCAACAAACAGCTTGATATGTTATACCACGATGATATGCTTGATATAACAACCGATATCGAGGCTTTACAGCAAATGCTTAAGCGCGATGGTTTAGTAGATAGCGATTG
>JAAZPT010000213.1 GCA_012797085.1 Christensenellaceae bacterium
TTCAGTACACGCAGTTAAAAGACCAAAGCAAATTGACGATGCTATCCAAAGTGAAGATTATGATATAGCTGGATTTGAAAAAACAATGGATGAAGTATTGGATAAGTGTGATTTTGATGAATTGATTGTACCCTTATCAAGTCTTGATAAAAAAGTCCATTTAGCCATTGATGAACAGTATCGTGAGCTTGGCTGGGATGAGCAAATTAGAAAAAAAGCACTTTCAGCTATATTAAATGCTGCAGTAAACAGCTAAATGACATACTGCGAAGTTAGTGAGAACTACTGCGAAGTAAGTGAGAATCAGATGGACAAGGATGGAACCAGATGGAAAAAACCTGTTTTAGATAGACAGAAAAAATTGAATTAAGGAGATAGTCAAAAATGGAAGCCAATTATTTAAATGAAAAAGCAAAAAATAATGATGTTTTAGGTAAAGCTGTTAGTGCCTTGCTCATAAAATACAAAGGACTTCCTGTTGTTCATATTCAAGAAGGACTTGAAAGAAAAATTACATGTGCAGAAGATTTTACAGTTCATGTTGAATGGATAAAAGAGTTAATGGAGTAAAGCTATGATTGATTTTTTTAAGGAACTTGCAGGAGCTGTAATGTTTGAATTACCTCTGCGACTAAATGAAGCTATATTAAATTTGACCATCGTCAACTTTGATGATTATATAAAAAGATTATCTGCATGTACAAGTATTGATGAGTTTGAAAAAATAGGCAAAGATTTTGATAAAAATGCAAATCGTTTTTACGAAAATGTTAAATATCATGTTTTAAACGTTGAAGCAATATTAAGAAAACAAGATGAATGGGAGAATCCAAATGAAAAAAACAGACTTGATAAAAGCTAAAAAAACTTTAGAAAAAATCCAACAAAGAGTTGAAAAAGCCAAAGAGTTATATGAAACAATTCCAGAAGATTTAAAAACTATCCTTGATGATGAATTTAGAACCCAATTTAGACCAAGCTTTTTGTTAAGCAAACTTGAAGATGTATTATGTGAGAGCATTGAAATTGTTGATGCAAACATTAAGTTTTATAAGAAAACGAACTTTGAAGTATGAGAGGATGAAATTAATGGAAAATAAAAATAGAGAAATGCTTAAAGAGCTAAAAGAATTAATGAAAAAGTATGATTGTGAAGTGCTGTTTAATGTTAGAGGTTTATGCCATGCAAGATTAGGAAACATTGCGGAGATAAAACTCGAAGAATGTTCATACTTTGATGGTGATGAGTTCTGCTTTGGAACGCAAAGAGATATGTTAAAAAGTAGATTGATTAACATTTATGATAAAACTGAAAAAGAAGCGGAAGAATACTTGAACAGCCTTGATTGGGAAGATGTAATAGTAGTACATCTCGAACCGTTGTATGATTTTTAAGGAGTTTGTTGATGATAAACAAGTATGTTGATTTTAAAGGTAAGAAATTAAATTTAGATGATGTAGTTGAGTTCAGGTTGCCAGATTCCTCTGGATATGAAGAAGGTGTTGTTGTAAAAGGCACAAGATCATACTCAAAAAGCATAAAGGTGTCCGATACAAAACTGTATTCCCTCGACATATTCTGTGATGAAAACGGCTTAAAAGAAGGTTGTTATATTAGAAATTTAGGCAAGAACGGTATCGAAAAAACAAGAGTAGAAAGAGATATCGAAGATTATGCCAAGTATAAAAGAAAAGTAACGAAAGCTAAAAATGTTACCAAGCAAGTACCAACAGAAGCACAGGAGCAAGTTGACTACTTTAAGTGGGCAAGGCTTGCTGCCTGTAAGTACAAAGAACTCAACTATGCCTTTGCAATTCCAAATGGTGGAAGCAGGCATGTGTTAGAAGCTAAGAATCTCAAGTTACAAGGTGTAAAAAGTGGAGTGCCTGATATCTGCATACCTGCAGTAAGGAATGACCATGCTGCACTATTCATAGAAATGAAAAGGCAAAAGAAAAGTGTTATCTCCAAAGAACAGGAAGATATGATAAATTATCTAAATGCAAATGGATATAAAGCAGTAATAGCTTATGGATTCCAAGAAGCCATAAACGAAACAATGAAATATTTGAACTCGTGAGCGTAAAAAATGTCGATAAATGATGTTATAACAATGTTGTCAGAATATAAGGTTTGCAAAGCAAGATGCTTATATTTGGAAGGCAAAATTCAAGAATTGGAGTTGCTTATAGAGAAAAAGAAAAGCAGCATTATTGATGACGAAGTTTCCATTACATCTGTATTAAGCGATATGCCAAGAGGTACAGACATTTCCAGTCCTGTAGAAAAGCTTGCAATTAAGGTTGCAGATGGATATTTAAGTACTGATGTAGTCGAGCTTCAAAGAGAACAGCAAAAACTCACAGAGGAACTTGAAAAAGGTAAGACTATTACGGTATATGTTGAAGCATGGATTTGTGGACTGGCAAGCAAAGAAAGATGCGTTATTGAGAAATTTTATTTTGAGAAACTTACTTGGAGGGAAATTCAAAATTATTTGCATCAAAAATATGGCGATTATTTATCAAAATCAACACTCAGACGGATTAAAAGTGATGCTCTTGATAAGATACTCACGATAATTGCCTAAAACTAAAATGAACACGATTTGGATAGGATTTGAACACGATTTGACACCTTTACACTTTTTGGAAGTGTGGTATAATGTAAGTGGATGACTAGTCAGTTCAACTCACTTCTCAATGTGTTGTTCGTCATCCTCTCATTCATTCAAAAGCCGTTTGCATACCCAGAGTAAGCAGACGGCTTTTTTGTTGGAATAAA